>NZ_JAMBJZ010000042.1:0-17068 GCF_025291155.1 Apibacter sp. | reverse complement strand
AAATTGATACTTCTAAATATGATCCTAAATATAAATCTTATCAAATTTTAGATATATATCCATTGATTGGATCTAATGTTAAAAAAGGAAGAAGAATATTTATACGTGCTAATGCTAAAACATGGAAACCTACTACAGTTCCCAATGTTATTGGAAAATATAAATATCTTGCTTTTAGTCAATTGGATTTGGTAGGTTTAAAAGTAGCTGATACCATTTATGAACCCAATTTTGCATCTAATACGGTTCTTAGGCTTCTTTATAAGGGTAAAGAGATTCAGCCTGGCGAAACTTTGCCTCGTTTTTCTCCCTTAACAATTGTTTTAGCTAAGAGCCTTGCGAAGAATGTTTCCGTACCTAATTTTATAGGACTTAATGAAGAAACCGCAAAAAAAATGATTGCAGAAAATTTGTTTTCAATTGGAACTATTACTTATGAAGATCCTGCAAATACTAGTAATAACCGTGTTTATTATCAAGTTCCTGCTCCCTCCTTTATTTATGACCAAGGACAACCCATTGATATTTATCTAAGTAACAAACCTTTAGATAAATTGAAAGGTAAAATAAAATCTTTAGATGAAATATTTAATATTCATAAATATTCGGATTCATTAAATTCTATTAACTATTTGTATGATGACCCGGATAATACTATAATTGATGGTAAAAATGTACCTTCTTTAAACAATGATTTGTCTAATTCATCAGGTAATAATACATCTCAACAGAACCTTTCTAATGATAATCCTATAAAAAAACCAAAAAGGGTTATTATAGAATAGTAACTTCACAAATTTCCATGGAAAAAGAAGAATACCTAGATATACATCACAATAGTGATGCCGATGAGCTATATGAACATTTTAAAATTTATGTAGATAAAGGGCAAGGTTCTGTACGTGTTGATAAATATCTTGTTAATCTTATTGAGAATTCGACAAGAAATAAAATACAAAAAGCTGCATTAGCGGGAAATATTTTAGTGAATAACAATCCTGTAAAATCAAATTACAAGGTAAAGCCCAACGATATAGTATCTATAGTTTTAGCGCATCCGCCTCGCGACACTACAATTGTACCGCAAAATATACCTATTGATATTATTTATGAGGATGATGATTTGCTAGTTGTTAATAAAAATGCCGGAATGGTTGTTCATCCCGGATTCGGTAATTTTGAAGGTACTTTAGTTAATGCCTTGGCATACCATTTTAGTACTTTACCTTATTTTCAAACTGATTTAGAGAAACGTCCGGGACTTGTGCATAGGATCGATAAAGATACTTCTGGTTTGTTGGTAATCGCTAAAAATGAGTTTGCAATGAATCACCTAGCTAAGCAATTTTTTAATAAAACAACAAAAAGAGTATATAATGCTTTAGTATGGGGTAATTTTGAAGAAGATGAAGGGACCATCATCGGTAATATTGGTCGTGATTTAAAGGATCGTATGCAAATGGCCGTTTTTCCGGATGGTTCTCATGGCAAGCATGCTGTTACTCATTATAAAGTTTTAGAAAGATTCAGATATGTAACTTTAGTTGAATGCAGGCTTGAAACAGGAAGAACGCATCAAATTCGGGCCCATATGAAATATAAAGGTCATATTCTTTTCAATGATGAACGATATGGAGGTCATATAATTTTGAAAGGTACAACATTCACAAAATATAAACAGTTTGTTGAGAATTGCTTTCAAATTCTGCCGCGTCAAGCATTACACGCTCGCACATTAGGTTTTGTTCACCCTAAAACAAATAAAGAAATGTTTTTTGAAGTTGACTTACCTGAAGATATGAAGCAGGTTCTTGATAAATGGAAATCATACATTCATTATAATCAGCTTTAGTGATTTTTATTATTTTTTTAGCATATACTCACTAATTAATACTACTTGCTGGTAATCAATATTTTTTTTAACTACCATCAAATTTAATAGTTAAGAAAGCTTTTATTAGTAATTTCCATGGATCGTAAATATATAGTAAATTTGTAAAAAAGAGTACCATGAAAAATAGCTTATTATCGATTCCTAAAATAAAAAACATAGATAAAAATAATTTTACTTTAATTGCGGGGCCATGCATTATTGAAGGAGAACAAATGGCTATAGATATTGCAGGTAAAATTGTTGAAATTACTAGTAAATTAGGTATCCCCTATATCTTTAAAGGTTCTTTTAAAAAGGCCAATAGATCTAGGGTGGATAGTTTTACAACCATTGGCGAACAAAAATCATTAGAAATATTAAAAAAAGTAGGCGATACTTATTCCATTCCTACCACCACCGATATTCATGAAAATGAGCAAGCTAAGTGGGCAGCCGAATATGTAGATGTTTTACAAATTCCTGCATTTTTGATAAGACAGACCGATTTATTAATCGCGGCAGCAAAAACCGGAAAATACATTACCTTAAAAAAAGGTCAATTTTTATCACCGGAAGCCATGCAATTTGCCGCTCAAAAAATTAAAGATTCCGGAAATAACAATTATGCTATCATTGATAGAGGTACTTCCTTTGGATATCATGATTTAATTGTTGATTATAGAGGAATTCCTACTATGAGACAATACGCTCCGGTCATTTTAGATGTTACTCATTCTTTGCAACAGCCTAATCAGACTACTGGAGTAACCGGAGGCAGACCTGACATGATTGAAACCATTGCTAAAGCAGGTATAGCTGTAGGTGCTGATGGTATTTTTATCGAAACTCACCCTAATCCTGAAAAAGCGCTTTCTGACGGAGCTAATATGCTCAAATTAGATTTTTTAGAAAACCTTCTTGAAAAATTGGTAAAAATAAGAGAAGCTATAAGCTAGATTTTTAAAAATTTTAATAAGTTGAAATTATACATATAAGTTCTATTATTTTATCAAAATTATTTATAATATAAAGGATGCTTATGCATACTCAATTATTTTTATTACTTATATTAAATTACATAAGTTGTAAACTTTGTTAATCTATTATTACTATAATTGATAATTATATAGTTGAAAATAATTGTTTTATTTAAATTTTCTGTTTTATTATAAATAATTTTGTAATAACGATATGAAAATGCTAAATAATACTCTTATACAAAAATACAATGTTCCGGGTCCAAGATATACAAGTTATCCAACTGTACCCTATTGGGATGAAAAAAATTTTTCCACCGAAAAATGGATCGATACCCTACAAAAATCTTTTAAAGAAAGCAATTCAAAAGAAGGTATAAGTCTTTATCTTCATTTACCTTTTTGTGAAAGCTTATGTACCTTTTGTGCTTGCAATAAACGCATAACAAAACAACATAATGTAGAATTAGTATATATTGAAACTCTTTTAAAAGAATGGCAACTTTATTTGAATGTTTTGTCTGAAAAACCTGTTATCAGAGAATTACATTTAGGAGGGGGAACTCCCTCATTTTTTTCACCCAAAAATCTAATCTATTTATTGGAAAACATCTTTTCTAAGGCAGAGATTCATCCGAATAAAGAATTTAGTTTTGAAGGTCATCCTAATAATACTACTCGTGAACATCTCCAAGCACTCTATAATCTCGGATTTAAAAGGGTGAGCTTTGGCGTACAAGATTATGATATAAGAGTACAAAAAGCAATACATAGAATTCAACCTTTTGAAAATGTAAAGAAAGTAACTGAAATAGCTCGTGAAATAGGCTATGAAAGTATAAGTCATGATTTAGTATTTGGTCTCCCCTTTCAAGATTTAAATAAAGTAATTCACACAATAAAAAAAACCGAATTTTTGCAACCCGATCGAATTGCGTTTTATTCCTATGCTCATGTTCCTTGGATTAAAGGGGTTGGACAAAGAGGATTTAAAGAAGAAGATTTACCTAGCGGAGAAATCAAGAGAGAATTATATGAAAAAGGCAAAGAACTATTAGAAAAAATGGGATATTTTGAGATCGGTATGGATCATTTTTCATTAAAATCTGATTCGTTGTATCAATCCATGTTAAATAAAAAAATTCATAGAAATTTTATGGGTTATACTTCTTCCTCAACACAGGTAATGATAGGATTAGGCGTTTCATCCATTTCTGACAATTGGTATGCCTTTGCTCAAAATGTAAAAACTATTGAAGAATATTATCAAAAAGTAAATGATCATGAACTTCCCGTTTTTCGTGGTCATATTTTAAATGCCGAAGATCTATTTATAAGAAGACATATCCTCAACTTGATGTGTTTATTAGAAACAAGATGGGAAAACGAAATTATCTTTACTAATTATCCTGAAATTATTGAAAGGTTAAAAGAATTTGAGGCTGATGGTCTCATTGAATTGAATGAAAATTCATTAATTATTAAAGAAGAAGGACGTTCCTTTATTCGTAATATCTGTATGGCATTTGATTTAAGAATGATGAAAAATGCACCTCAGACTAAGTTATTTTCAATGACTGTATAGGAATATATAATTTTTTATTTGTACAAATACTATTTTGAATATACAATTAAATTATATAATAAAACTTACGGGTGTAAATTGATAGAAAATAATATTTAATAATTATAATAGATCTCAATAATTTTTTTAACTTTTAATTCAATTCTTCTTTATTTAAAATATAAAGAGTAGGATTTACATGAAATAACGAATAATTCATTTCTTCTCCTGTAATATAAATGTAGTTATCAGTAACTGCAATACCTTCAGTTTGTCCTACAGCTCCCGTCAATCCGATCAGGGATTGTTGGGCTTTACCATTAAAAAATTTATTCTCAAAGAAATCATAAAATTTCCAAACATAAGCTGTTTCTTTGGTATATCCTATCAAATATAAGGTATCTTTATGAATATCGGAACCTGTAATTAGGCATTCGGTGTCAAATGTTTCTATCTTTTTTGCTATGATAGGAATTTTAGATGATTTTAAATCCAACTCATAATGTGTAGTTTGAAAATCACTCCATCGTTTTGTAAATAAATGTAGTTTATTTTTATAATAAATAAAAGCTTCACAATCAAAATTGGTTTGATAACTTCCTTGGTTACTGAATTCCTTTTGATCTTCAAAAATAAACCGGAATTTTTCCAAAATTGGAACTTCTATAATTTGTGAATAATCCGAAGGAAGTTTGATTGAATATATGGTTAAATCTTTACGAATTCCTAAATTGTTTCCAAAATCTCCAATATAAAGGGTATCACCCTTACGTGCTAATTCTTCCCAGTCAACATTTTTAATTCCTTTAATTTTAATAGTTTGAAGAACGTTACCATTATTAGAATTCAATTTATAAACTTCTGCCTTACCTCCACTATCATTACAGGTATAAAGATAATTCTTATAATATTCAACGGCAGAAGTTTCATTGATAAGAGAAGATAAAATATGTTTATTCGGATATTCGGATAAATCTATAAAATTTTTCTCTATTTGCCCATATAAAATTATAGAGATAAAACAAAAAAATACAGTAATAGCTTTCATAAAATAATGATATTTAACCAATTATATAATACTAATTTTTTTATAAAATTAACGCATTGATTCAATACATATTATAAAAAATATAGTAAAGCATTTTTGATTTTATCTTATAAAATAATTATATGTAAATTGTATTAATTATAATTTTTTTAAGCTTTCTTTTAATATTGAAATTTTTTCAAGGGTATCGGATTGTTTTTTCTTTTCCATTTCAACTACTTTTTCAGGTGCTCCGTTCACAAATTTTTCATTAGATAATTTTGCATTAACGCTTTTTAAAAATCCTTCTAAATAAGCGATATCTTCAATTATTTTTGATTTCTCAGCTTCTGTATCAATAGTTTGGGTAAATGGTATAGCGAATTCTAATTTACCAACTAAAAAAGTATAGGATGGTTTATCATCAGTTATTTTGTCGGTAATTTCGGAAATATTAGCTAATTTCTTAATGATATCGATATTATCCAACTGCTGATTGGATTTAAATATAAGTACTAGCTCTTCTTTAGGAGAAATTCCTTTCTCGGATCTGAAATTTCTTATGGAGGATATAATTTCTTTAGTTATTTCAAAATTGGAAATTATAGTTTCGTCAAAAGAGTCTTCTGAAACACAGGTAGTAATTATAAGACTTTCTTGTACATCTCTTTCTTTAATGGTCTGCCAAATTTCTTCGGAAATAAATGGCATAAACGGATGTAATAATTTTAAAAGGTCTTCTAAAATCGCTATAGTATCTAAAAACGTTTTTTCATCTATGGATTCTCCAAACGGAGGTTTAACAACTTCTAAATACCAGGAGCAATAATCATCCCATACAAGTTTATATAGGCTCATTAGAGCATCAGAAATTCGATATTTTTCAAAATCTGTATTAATATCAACTACGGTTTTGGCAATTTTATTTTTCAACCAAGAAATGGCTTCTTTACTTTCAACTGTTTGAGATTTTGATGAATCGATATTCCAAGATTTCAGTAAACGAAATGAATTCCAAATTTTATTGGCGAAATTTCTTCCTTGTAAACATAATTCTTCATCAAACATTAAATCATTTCCTGCTGAAGAACTTAGTAATACTCCAACACGTACTCCATCTGCTCCGTATTCTTCAATTAAATGTAAAGGATCAGGTGAATTACCTAACTGTTTTGACATCTTTCTTCTTAACTTATCTCTTACAATTCCGGTAAAATATACATTAGAGAATGGCTTTTCATTTCTAAATGCATATCCTGCCATGACCATTCTGGCAACCCAGAAAAATATAATATCCGGTCCGGTTACTAAGTCTTGAGTGGGATAATAATAATTTATTTCTTTGTTATCGGGTTCGTTTATTCCATTAAAAACTGAAATAGGCCACAACCACGAAGAAAACCAAGTATCTAATACATCTTCTTCTTGTCTTAGCGTATCAATGGTAATGTCAGAATTTTTTTCAAGAGCTAATTTTAAAGCTTCTTCTTTTGTTTGAGCTATAACAAAATCGTTTTCTCCTGTCCCATAATAATAAGCAGGAATTCTATGTCCCCACCAAAGTTGGCGTGAAATATTCCAATCATGAATATCTTCGAGCCAATTTCTATATGTAGTTACAAATTTTTCCGGATATAATTTAAGCTCATCTTTTAACACAGCATCTAAAGCTGGTTTAGCGAAATCTTTCATTTTCATAAACCACTGTATCGAAATTTTAGGCTCGATTACTGCTCCGGTTCTTTCTGAAGTTCCTACCTTATTAACATAATTCTCTTCTTTTTCAAGTAGATTTTTTTCTTTAAGTTCTCTTGCTATTTCCTTTCGTACTACAAATCTATCTTTTCCTTTATAATGCATTCCATTTTCATTAAGAGTTGCATTATCATTAAAAATATCAATGGTAGCTAATTGGTGCTTCTTTCCCAGGTTATAGTCATTCATGTCATGGGCTGGAGTTATTTTTAGAACCCCTGTCCCGAATTCGGTATCTACATAATCATCCTCTATAATTGGAATTTCTCTATTACAAATAGGAACGATTACTTTTTTCCCTTTTAAATATTTATATCTTTCATCATTAGGATTAATACATAGCGCTGTATCACCAAAAATTGTTTCAGGTCTGGTTGTTGCAACAATAACATAGTTATCTTCACCTATTACTTTATAGCGTACAAAATATAATTTTCCGTTTTGTTCCTTATAAATTACTTCTTCATCTGATATATTAGTTTTTGCTTCAGGGTCCCAATTAATCATTTTGTTTCCTTTATAAATATATCCTCTGTTGTAAAGATCTACAAAACATTTAATCACAGAATTATAAAGGTCTCCATCAAGGGTAAATTTAGTTCTATCCCAATCGCATGAACATCCTAATTTTTTTAATTGTTCTAATATAATTCCTCCATGCGTATGAGTCCATTCCCAAGCATGTTCCAAAAACTTTTCTCTTCCAATGTCAAATTTACTTATGCCTTCTTCTTTTAGTTTATTTACTACTTTAGCTTCAGTGGCTATGGAAGCATGGTCTGTTCCTGGTACCCAACAAGCATTAAATCCCAGCATACGTGCACGCCTAATCAATACATCCTGTATAGTATTATTAAGCATATGCCCCATATGTAATACTCCAGTAACATTAGGTGGAGGAATAACAATGGTATAAGGTTTTTTATCGTTTGGCTCGGAATGAAAAAAGTTGTTTTCCATCCAAAATTTATACCATTTATTTTCTACATTCTTAGGGGTATATTTTGCTGTAATTTCTGACATGAATTATTATTTTTTAGAATGAGTACAAAGGTACTATTTTATTAAAATTTTTTTTAATAATTTGTTTACAATCGGATATTAAAATAGGATTTTCAACATATGAAAATCCTATTTCTTTGTTTTAGCGTTTCATAATATATACCAAATACTTGATATGTTCACACTTTAACACCCAAAATTAAACTTAGTTATATGATTGCTCCATTTATTATTTAAATAATAACTAATATATTAACTTTCTTGTAGAGGCTTTATTATTCTGTTCTTAATGCATCAATAGGCTTAATTTGTACAGCTCTTTGTGCCGGTATTAATCCGATAAACAACCCTAAACTTACCATTAAAATTAGGGCGGCTAATACGTTCCATATATTTACAGTTGGGTTATAGAACGGAAACTTCGGATTGGCTTCTCCCATAAAAGAGCTCATACCTATTAAGAGTAACACTCCCAAAATAAATCCAAGAAGTCCGGAAAGAACAGTTAAGAAAACACTCTCCATAAGAATTTGTGTTCTTATTTCTGCGGGTTTTGCTCCTAATGCTCTTCGAATACCAATCTCTAAAGTTCTTTCTTTAACTGTGATCAATAATATATTGGAAATTGCTACTACCCCGGCAAGGATCGTTAATCCACCAACGAACCAAGTAAGTATTTGTAATCCTTTTAAGAAATTAGTTAATTTTCTAAAATTTTCGGCAAAATTCCAAGCTCCAAATGCTTTTTCATCGGTTGGAGCAACGTCGTATTTTTTTCTTAAAGCTGCTTTAATTTTTTCCTCAACTATATTTACGTTATACTGTGGCTTAATGGAAATTACCATCCAGTTTACTTTATCTCCTTGATTATATATTTTTTGATAGGTATTAAAAGGAATATAAACTACATCTTCTTGTAAAAATCCTGAATTGGGATTTCTATATACTCCCACTACTTGAAAATATATTCCATTGATTTTAATATATTGACCTATAGCATTTTCCTCATGATTAAATAATTGTTCATATACTTCTTTACCAATGATAGTTACCTTTTTTTTCTGAATATCATCTTCTTCATTTAATAATCTTCCGGTTATCAATTGTTTTTTTTGAACTTTGGAAACTGAAGCAAAATCTCCAAAAACGGTGAAATTTTTACTTTTATTTTTTCGATTAATAACGCTTTGTTCTGATTCTGCCGCACTTCTCGGCACTACAAAATCTATTTCTGGAATTTGTTTTTTTAAGTATTCTTCATCATCTAAATGAATGATTAAATCCCTTCCTCTGGGATAACCTTTATAGGGTTCTCCAGTAGATCCTCCCCATAGAAATATACTATTCGTTGCATATCCGTCGAAAATTTTGTAAAATCCATTTTCAGCACCTTTGGCAGCTCCAAGAAGAAATACATATAGAAACATACCCCAGGCTACACCTATCATTGTCAAAATCGTGCGTAACTTATTTTTACTGAGAGTATGGTAAATTTCAACCCATGTTTCTCTATCGAAAATTTGCATCTTTATAGTTTATAATTTATTTTATTAAATAATTTAGTCTGAACTTAATGCTTCAATCGGTTTAATTTTTGCAGCTTTTCTAGCCGGAATAAATCCTGCTATAGAGCCAAAAGTTATTAAAGATAATGTTGCAAAAAACAATAATTCTTTGCTTACAGAAGGATCAACAATAAGATAAGTTGATAGGTTATTTCCTATTAAATATAAAGTTAAGCTACCTAAAGCAACACCAGTAATTCCGGAAAGAACTGTTATAAAAATAGATTCTTGTAATATTAATCCAACTATACTTAAAGGACGTGCTCCCAAGGCTTTTCTAATTCCAATTTCTTTAGTTCTTTCTTTGACTATATAAACCATTATATTACTGATACCTATAATTCCGGCCATTATAGTACCAAATCCAATAAACATAACTAAAGATGAAATAACCATGAAAAAAGAATAGGTATCTTCCATATTCTGAGCTCTATTTCTGATAACCAATCCGGTTCTATCTGAAGGAGATATTTTTAATTTGGTGCGTAAGGTTTTTTCAATTTCGTCACCTAATTTTACAGCCACGCTAGGCTCCATATCGGATAAATAAGCTACATCTATTTGACTTACTTCATCAGTATTTTTTTTGAGAATTTGTAAGGTAGTTATTGGTATGTAAATTATTCGCTCATCATTATCTCCTCCTTCATCGCTAAATATTCCAACAACCTTATAATTTATGCCTCCGATATTGATATATTTACCTAAGGCTTTTTCATTTTTAAAAAGATCCTTTTCAACTAAACGCCCAATTACAGCGAATTTTGTCTTATTATTAATGTCTGATTGATTTAAGAATCGTCCTGAAGTAACGATTGCTTTTTCAATATATTGCTTATCCGGATATGTAGCTTGTACTGTATATATGCCCGAACTTGTTTTATAAATTACATTCTCAGGTTGTGTTATAGTAGCCGTTTTATATTCTAATTCATGATTATATTCTTTCCTAACGAGATCAAAATCTTCATTTTTAAGGGTAATATTCCTATTTTGTTGTAAACCTAAATATGCCTCAGTAGTTTTTCCGGGAATTATATTAATAGTACTGGAAGAGTCTAATATAAAATCACGGGAAAACCCGTTTTTTAAACCATTACCGAATCCAAAAAGTATAATAAAGATAAATAACCCTAAAGATATTGTAAATCCGGAAAGAAAAGTTCTTAATTTATTCTGCTTAATAGAATAAAATATTTCTTGCCAGCGATCTATACTAAACATAGTTAATAATTTATACTAAAACTTCTTGATTAATACATTCATCTCTTTCAATAATTCCATCTTTTAAATGAACAACTCTCTTACATTGCTTAGCCACATCAGGTTCATGTGTTACTATTAAAATAGTTTTTCCTTCATTATTAATTTTTTGTAGAAATTTTATTACATCATAAGTTGTCTGACTATCTAATGCTCCGGTAGGCTCATCTGCTAAAATTACTTTGGGATGCGTTACCAAGGCACGTGCAATGGCAACCCTTTGTTTTTGTCCTCCCGACAATTCATTTGGCATGTGATCAGCTCTATCATCTAGACCTACCATTTTTAAATACTCCATTGCTCGAGCATTTCTTTCTGAACGTTTTACTTTTTGGTAATATAAAGGTAGAGCAACATTTTCCATTGCATTTTTAAAGCTTATAAGATTAAAAGATTGGAAAACAAAACCTAAAAATTTGTTTCTGTAATCCGCTGCCTTTGCCTCACTTAAATCTTTTTCTATTTTAACTCCATCCAAAAGATATTCTCCTTCATCCGCATAATCCAATATACCCAATATATTCAACAATGTCGATTTACCAGATCCGGAAGACCCCATTATCGCAACCATCTCTCCTTCCTCTATTTCAAGATTAATCCCTTTCAATACATGTAATTTATTATGTCCAATGTCATAATATTTATGTATGTTTTTCAATGAAATCATGTCATTTACAATTGTAATTACTAATTTGTATGTTTTAACAGCAAATTGTTACATTTAACATTAAATTTAGAAGATCATTTATAAGGCTGTTTTAAGTATTCACACCTAATTTAATAATCTAATTGAAATATTTCACCATAAACAATATAAAATACATATTATTTAATATATATTGTTATTTTATCATATAAAACTCTATCGTATATATTTTTATATTTTTTAAATTACAATTTAGCTTATCCAATTTAAAAATTATAATTTATTTTACAAAAAAAAGAGATCCTGATTCAGATCTCTTTAAATATAAACGATATAAAATTTTAATTTGATAAAGAGGTAACTTCCACTGTATTGTCAATTTTTTTAATCAAACCTTGTAAAACTTTACCCGGTCCTGTTTCTACAAATACGTCACAATTGTCTTGTATCATATTTCGTATAGTTTTAGTCCAGTTTACGGGAGACGTTAATTGCTTTATAAGATTTTCTTTTATTTCATCTATATGGGTCACAGCTTTACTCGTATAATTCTGATAGATGGGTACACTTGGAGTATTAAATTTGGTTTTTAATATAATATCTTCCAATCTTTTCTGGGCACTACTCATTAGAGGTGAATGAAAGGCACCACTTACCGGAAGCATAATTGCTCGTTTAGCTCCTTTTTCTTTTAGTAGTTCACATGCACGTTTTACAGCCGAAGTATGACCGGAAATCACAATCTGTCCGGGACAATTGTAATTTGCAGGGACAACTAAATTTTTTTCAGTGGAAATTTCATTACAAACAGACTCTACAACGCTATCTTCTAATCCGATAATAGCAGCCATTGAAGAAGGATTTTCCTCGCAGGCGTCCTGCATTGCCAAAGCTCTTTCATATACCAATCTCAACCCACTATCAAAAGAAAGGACCCCATTACCTACTAAAGCTGAAAATTCACCAAGGGAATGGCCGGCAACCATTTCAATTCTGGAATTTTCATTTACTTTTGCTGAAGCTATGGAATAAATAAAAATAGCTGGTTGGGTAACCTTGGTTTGGATGAGTTGTTCTACGGTTCCATTAAACATAATATCAATGATATTGAATCCCAGTATATCATTTGCTGAGTTCATCATTTCTTTAATATCTGCTCGGCTCTCATATATTTCTTTTCCCATGCCTGGAAACTGAGACCCCTGTCCGGGAAATACTAATGAATTTATTAATCTTTTTTAATATTAAGTATTTTATTGTTTTTATTTTATTTGTTTATTATTACTTTAATAATTTTATAAGTCTTGCTTCTTGATTTACCCACGCTCCATTTTTCTTAATCCTTCTAAAAGAATATTTATTGCTTACTTGTTTAGTTTCTACCTTCATTATTGAATTGGATAAGTTACCTTTCTCATCCACTCGACTAAGGATATCATAGGTAACATCAAATCCGGCTATGGCATATTTATCCGGCATATGACAATATTCTTTCGTATACATTTTCAGCATTTTTTGTTCATTAAATCCATATTCATTTACATAATTGGTATCTAAATAAAGTAAACCTAAGTCTAGAAGCTTTTCTTCATATTTACTATTATCAAATAAAGATGAATAAAATAAAGATATTGGATTAACCTGATTGGATTGATACATTACAATTGTATCTAAATATTTATTTACAATAGGTTCTTGGTTTGAAAATAAAATTGCATAAATCTTATTATATTCGTTGGTTACAAGATTTCTATCCGGTATAATATCCTCAGCGTTTTTAGTTAAAACAATTTCAGCATTACTACTTTTTTCCTTCACTAATGATTGAAAATACATAGCAGCTTTATAATGATCATCATCATATAAAATATACACTTTTTCATCTGCATATTTTTTCATCATTTCATCAACTATTTTTTCAACTAAAATTTGATCTTTGGTATTATATAAAATCAAATTTTCATAATCATCTAAATCATCACTTGAGGAAAACGGCGATATTATAGGGACCTTTTTAATTTTTTCTGTAATTGCTAAGAGATCAGATTTGAATAAAGGTCCAATAATTAAGTTAGTATTTGAGAAATTATATGTGTTTATTATTTCCTGATATTCTTTATTATTACTACTGTCAAATATTTTAACATGAATTTTTTTTCCTTTATTGGATAACGAATCCATAGCTAATTTAACACCGGAATAAAATTGGGTTGCAATTCTCTTTTCTGCGTTGTTTGAAGTTTCTCCTGTATGGAATGGTAAAAACATAACTATGTTTACCCCCTCTTTTTTGAACTCTAGATCAGATACTGTCTCTGATTTATTATTGTTTAAATTGATCGGCTCTTTTTCTTCCCCATTATTTACTCTTGTTTCAGTTTGATTTAAATTATTCGCACCTTCTTTTTCATCTTTAGATTCTGAATTAACATTCTTAGGTTCAATGTGAGTATTTTGATCATTTTGATTGTAAACATGGCTATAAGTGATTTTGTCCTGAACTTTTGAATTATTAGGAATTTTCAGAACTTCTCCTATTTTAGGGCCATTTTTATCTAATGATGGATTTAAACTTTTTATAGCTTTAATGGTAGTATTATATTTTTTACTTAGTCCATATAAAGTTTGTTTGGGCTCAACGGTAATAAAAATATACTCTGAATTCTCCTCATTTTGTTTACGTTGTAAATTTATTGATGAATCGTATTCGGAAATTCTATTTAAATTTGATGGCGTGCTTTTATCCGGAATAACTAGTATATCTCCTATTTGCAGCGCACGATTATTCAGTTGAGGATTTGCTTTCTTTAAATCTTCAATTGAAACATTATATTTTTTGCTCAACCCATATAGTGTTTCTTTCGCAACTACAGTATGATGCTGTTGCGAAAGCATAAAGGAACTTATAAATAATAATAGCAGCGTATTAAATTGCTTTTTCATTCTTAAATAACTTTGATGCAAATGTAATTAAATTATTTATTTCCCTTTTCTAAATTAAAGACTGTTAATTTATTTTCGAATTCACTAGTTTCATTATAAATTCGAGCTAAAAATTCGGCTCCCATGATTGCATAGTAATAAGAAAAATTTAGAATTCTTTCCTGCCAAGTTCCATTAGGAAACATTTCATCATACAAAGATTCAAAATTCAAAACAATTTCTTTATGCTTTAGCCTATTTGCTTTATAAAAACGTTTTTCTATTTTTTGTAATCCGTTTAATTGTTTTTTTTGTTGAGCAAGAATCATATCTTTCCAACTCGAGTCTGTATTCGAAGACTCATTTAACAAATCTTTGAATATACTTTCAAGTCGACTTTCATATTTTGAAACATCAAATTTATAAGAAGATACTTTTTCAACTATAGAATTAATTATAGATTCTTTCGGATGAAATAAATCGGTAATTTCCCAATGAAGTCGTTGCATTTTTTTTTCTTGATTGGTGCTTGTCAACAAGAATGAATTTCTCGGTATTAGAATTGGAAAAGAAATTTTTTGTTCCATAAAATATTCTTTCAATTCCAACCAATAAGCAATTTCAGCATTCCCTCCTACATAAGCAACATTTGGCAATAATACTTCTTGATATACGGGTCTCATTAAAGCATTAGGGCTAAAATTTTCAGGCTTATTATCAATTTCATCAAGTATTTCACTCTCACTAAAATTTTTGCAACTTCCTAAAATATAATACCTTCCATTCGTTTCATCAATACGATTTCTTTCTTCATTATTATGATAAAAGAAATTAATTTTTCTTGGATTTACCTGAATTTTATAATTTTTATCTTTTAATTTATCAATGGTTTTTGAAATAGCGTGAAATGACTTTTTTTCTTTTATATCATCTTTAATATAAGGAGTAAACAACTTTTTTAATGTTTTACTATTAGCATCAATGAAAAGTAATCCATATTCTTTAAACAATTCATGTACTATAATACGTGTTGCATCAGAAAGTGTGGGTTCGGAAAAATAAGATTTTTCAATAATTTTTCTTAATTCTTTACCGTGAGGATAATATTTTAATTCTTCATAAAATCCGGAAAGAACTTCTTTTAAGCCTAAAGTTGAAATTTCTCCAACAAAATCATTGTGTTTCTCATTCCAGCATATCTTTTCATTTTTAAAATAAAAATGATTGATTTCCTCAAAATCATGATCTTCCGTTGCCATCCAAAAAATAGGAATGAAATTATATTCATCTTGACTTCCATTCATTGAATCACATAACTTAATAACATGTAAAATTTTATAGATAAAATATAAAGGCCCTGTCATTAAATTAAGTTGATGTCCCGTTGTGATAGTTACTGAATTGGGATCGGCTAATTTTTTCAAATTTAATTTTTGTTTTTCACTCAATTCCAATCTATCCAACTGAGTATACATTTCTTTAACTAACGTTTCCCTATTAGTATACTTAGATGTTTTTTCTTTTGCCTGAAATAGTAAAGATTCTTTTGATAAATTTCTATCATAATAGGGTACTGTACTTTCCTTTTTATTTATATAATCTTTAATTAATGATGAAATTCCAGGAATATCGGCAATGTTAATCTTATTTTTCACAATTCAAATTTACAATAAATTTTTTCAGATAAAAACCATACGCTTTTCTTACCATAAATATAATGTAATTCTTCTATTTTTTATTTAAGCATATTAATTAGTTAATTCTAAAATAATTGTGCCAATATTATTAAACAATGTTACTATCCACTTATTATTAAATTAAATCCACCTTCTTATATAATTTTTATTTACTTTAATAAAATTTAACTGTATTAAAAATCATTTATGAAAGTATAAAGGATAATTACATCATTTTTTATGTAATATGGTAGTAATCACTTTAGAACTTTTTTAATGTAAAACATAGTTAATCTATTATAAAAAATATTTGTCATTTTAATACTCATTGGTTCTTATAGACCTATATTTATTATTTTAGTTATAAAATAAATGTAATTGCATTTACATCTTATTTATTTTTAAATAATTTATTTTTAATTTAACATTAAAAAAACCTTATAAACCCTTTAGATAAAAAGAATTTAGTTAATTCTAATAAGGAAGATATAGCTAAAAAAATAGTCGATTCTTCCCCAATTAACGAAAAAATAAATCAAAATATCAACCATATAACCACTCCCCTTTCTCAGGCCAGTGATACTCTTGAAAACGCTAAAAAAAACATATCCAACCTCAGTGGAATCTCTACTAAATATGCAGATATCCCCGATGAAAAACTATTTAAGTCTATAGATAATTTTACTCTTACTCCACCCGAAGTTATTGAAAAGCAACTTGAAGAAAAAGCCTCTCAATTTTTTGCCAAATATGGTGGAGATTGGGCTTCTCAACTTAAAAATTCACATATTGTGTATG
>NZ_JAMBJZ010000041.1:0-17270 GCF_025291155.1 Apibacter sp. | reverse complement strand
GGTTAATACATACTGATCTTCAATCGGTTTTGATGTTCCACCTCCAGCTTTTAAGATTAAAGATACGGACAAAAGGAACAAATCCCCTGAGTTAGACATTCTTATGGAAGGAAGTCTCATACTATCCAAATTTGTAAGATCCTTATCAATAATTACCGCCCCATTAGCTTGACCTTCCACAAAAATTATTTTTCGAGCAGTCAATTCCTCTGCGGAAATAATATGATTGGCTTTTGCCTGATCTAAACCGTCATTATAACTTTTATAAGATGCATTTAATTTTTTTATTTGCTCTAAAGTAAATTGATTGGCTTTAAATGGTTTTGGGGTAATTTTATTAAAATATGGAAAATCAGTAATATCTGGTAAATTAGCCACCACTCCCTTTGCAGATTTCGAAACTAAGGTTTCAATTAGTTTGGTATACACATTTTGGAAAGTTGAAATATCTGTAATAACATTAGAGCCATCACCCCCTGAAGTAGCATAACCTAAAACATCATTGATTCCGATCCATAAAGAAAAGAATGTTGGATCTTGAGCTATTGCATCTTCTAAAGCTGTTGAATTTGGATTAGATGCAAAACGCACAAAATAAGGATTTGCCTTTTTTGAGAATAAATTCAATGGATTTCCATAACCGGCTGCCGTCAAATGAAAAGATTTAGCACCCGGTATACCCATATTTTGATAAAAACTTTGTGAATAGATATTTGTCAAAGTAGTTGTTCCTTCTCCCGGAGAAGTTATTGGTGTAAGAGAACCTTCAGAAACTACCAATATTTTTTTATTATCCACCTTTGCTTCAGATATTCCTCCTAAATCATCAGCCATATAAGGACTCCTAAAATCCCCCCCTCCTATTCGCTTCATTTGTTCTGCAACAATTAAAGGAAATGATTCGTTTTGTCCGGAAATATAAAGTGCATTATCTCTAAATCCTGAAGTAAATGAGCCTCCCAAAGCTACATATCTGGAAAAGTCTGCCTCACCTGAACTAAATTTAGTATCTAAATCTTCACTAAAATCATTATTACAGGAAAGAATAAAATTAAATAATCCAAATAAAATAATTATTATATATTTTCTCATAGTTAACAGTTAAAAAGGATTCCATGATAGTCCTAAACCAAACATAAAACTGTTGAGCTTGACATCTCCTTTGAAATTATAAAATTTATTTACCACCTTTCTCGAATTACCGACATAATACATTCCTGTCATATCAAGCATTAATTTGTTATCTAAGAATTTATATCCCACCCCTCCTGTAATGGCATTATTATCTGTACTAGGCATTTCCGGACTCCAATAATCTTTACTAATCGGCGAAGGATCATAATAATATCCCAATCGAAGATCTAACTTATCGGTTACAGAATATTCCGTACCAATTCTAAATGTGTGAGTAGTATGCAAATTTTTAGGTGAGGATGATATGGTTGGATCGTTGGGATCATTGCCTACTTTATTTTGATGAAAATTTAATGTCAGCGCCTTATATTTATTCCAGCCGGAAATATTTAAATCACTAGAAATAGACCATTGAGGCAAAAGTCTATACGTTATTCCTAACGTAAATTCTGAAGCTAACGGTAATTTTGCATCAAACCTATCATTTTCTGTTGGAAATGATTCACTTCCTACCAATGAAGGAGGAATTTTAAATCGGGCTTTACCGTTTACAGCATCTATATCTATATTGGATCTATAGGCGATACTTATGTCTAAATCTTTAATTGGTTTTACATACACCCCCAAATTATATCCATTACCCGTTGCATTTTTATCTAGTAATTTTATTTTTCCGTCAACTGAAGATATTGCTTTTTGTAAGTTTACACTGCCTACAGCATAGATATATCCTGCACCTACACTTACCCAGTCAGCTAAACGATATGCTATTGTAGGTTGAAAAAAATAAGACCTCAAGGTAATTTTAGTTATTAAATCTTTTCCGGCCCAATCTTGCCCCCAATCAATTCCACTGCCGAAAGGGGTAGTTAAACTAAACGCAACAGATAGCTTATCCGTTGCTTTATATGCAATATTAAAAAACGATGGTGTACTAACAGGGTTATCAGTTTTTGTCTTATACAATGTAGGTTTATTTTGAAAATCGGCATTCCCAAATACCATAAAAGTGCCTGCTGTAAAACTTAATTTCGAAGGAATAAACGATATTCCTGCCGGGTTAAAAAAAGCTATACTTGCATCTCTAGTATGCGCACTAGTATGAGCCATAGCAACTTGTCTGGCTCCTTGAAGAGAAATTCTGAATCCTCCACCTTGCATTATAATAGACATCAGAATAAAGAACATTAAAACTACTTTTCTAGTCATAAATATCATTTCATTAAAGCAAAACTATACGTTTTTTAACAAATCTATAATGATCTATACCCTTTATTTTTAATTTAATAATATACCTTAAGATTTAGTTTTAACAATCTTTTATGCATGTTTTAAATTATAAACGATTAAATAATTTTGTATTTTATTTAGATTAAATACAAATAATCCCTATCTTTGCAGATGAACATAAGGTGTTTAGTTATAAAAATATGCTTACCAATAAATCCCTGTCATTTTTAAAACCAACTCAAGAAGCAAAAGTTATAGGATTTTCTGAAGATGATATTCCCACTAAAATTTTAGAAATGGGAATCGTTCCTGGTGTTTTCGTTAAAGTAAAACGACAAGCTCCTTGGAATGGGCCTCTTTTCATTGAATATGGTAAAGAGAAAAGTACTATAATGCTTCGTAAAGAAGAAGCAGATTGTATATTGATTGAAATGCAGTAGAAATAATGAGTATTAAAACTATTGCTCTTGTAGGAAATCCAAATGCTGGGAAAACGACACTTTTTAATCGCTTAAGCGGTTTACACCAAAAAACAGGAAATTATCCAGGCATTACCGTAGAAAAGAAAGAAGGTAAGTTTGTATACAATTCCATTGAATATAGACTTATTGATCTACCGGGAATTTATAGTCTATGTCCTTCATCTGCAGATGAAGAAGTAGTACTTTCCACACTTGCTAATCCTAAGAGTCCTTATTATCCTGATATCATTATAGTCGTAGCTGATGTTCATAATATGAAAAGAAGCTTATTTCTTTATGAACAAATTAAAGACTTAAAAATACCTACTATCTTAGTTATCAATCAAATTGATAATATCGAAAAAGAAGGAATTCTAATTCGAAAAGAAAATCTTGATGCTTATTTTAGTACACCTGTTATTTTAGTGAGTTCAAGAAAAGGTGAAGGAATTGATACTTTAAAAGAAACAATAAATAAAGGTTTTATTAATGAGTCTTTGGAAACTTTCCAATATCCTCACGAATTTAAAGATGCTGTAGATGAAGTAAAAAATTCATTTGAAATAGATGATTATCTTGCCTGGCTTTTCTTAGCTCAGACAAAAACAACTAATATTCCTTTAACCTATCGTGAAAAGGTGAAGGAAATCGTTAAAAAACATAAATTAATATCGAAAAGACTTCAAATAAAAGAAACTATTTTACGACATCGGAAAATAGATGATCTAGTTGAAAAAATTGTATATAAAGATCCCAACTATCAAACTTTCACCAATAAATTTGATAAAATTGCTACACATTCATTTTGGGGATATTTTTTATTTTTTTCCATATTATTTTTAATCTTCCAAGCATTATTTTATTTATCAAGCTATCCTCAGGATTGGATTGAAACTTTTTTTGCTTATAGCAGCGAACTATTGGAATCATATTTACCTCAAGGACCTATCTCAGAACTCCTTACTCAAGGAATTATTCCTGGTATTAGTGGTGTAGCTGTTTTTGTACCTCAAATAGCAATTTTATTTTTCTTCCTACTCGTAATGGAAGAAAGCGGCTATATGGCAAGAGTTGTATTTTTAATGGATAGATGGTTTCGACCGGTAGGATTGAATGGGAAAAGTGTAGTTCCTTTATTATCGGGAGCAGCATGTGCAATTCCCGCAATTATGTCGGCTCGTAATATTGAAAATACGAAAGAACGATTAATAACCATTTTAGTAACTCCTTTTATAACATGTTCGGCACGCCTTCCTGTTTATTCTATTATTATAGCGTTGATTATTCCTAAAGGAAATGTTTTTTTTAATTTGCAAGGAATCGTTATGATGATATTGTATTTATTAGGAGTCGTAATGGTTTTTATAAGTGCTGCTGTTGCCAATAAATTATTAAAATCTCAATATAAAAGCTATCTTATTTTAGATATGCCTAATTATAAAATTCCGTTCTGGAAAAATGTATTTTATGGGCTTTTTGAAAAGTCTTATAGCTTTGTTGTAAATGCAGGTAAAATCATTATAGCCGTAAGTGTTATACTTTGGGCATTAGGAAAATTCGGTATTTCAAAAGAAAATAACAGAACTAACTATTTTGCTGATGTTCCTTTAGAAAACTCTTATTTAGGAAATTTTGGAAAAACTATCGAACCTGTATTCAAACCTCTTGGTTATGATTGGAAAATAGATATTGGTATACTTTCTTCCTTTGCTGCTAGAGAAGTTTTTGTTGGAACCATTGCTTCCATATATAGTCTTGAAGATGATGGGAATGAAAACATTAAGCTAAAGGAATTAATGAAGAGGGATATTAATCATAATACTATGGAACCAACTTTCAATTTTGCTACAGGTATTTCCATCTTACTATTTTACGCTTTTGCCATGCAATGTGTAAGCACTTTGGCTGTAGTTAAAAAAGAAACTAATTCTTGGAAATGGCCGGCCATTCAATTATTTTATATGACCGGAATCGCCTATTTAGTAGCTTTATGTGCCTACCAACTTTTAAAATAATAAAATCTTAATATCTTTCTGATATTTTTTATTTTATCTAAAACCACAATCTAAGAATTTTTCTTGTCTTGCTGAATTTATTGAAAATTTAGGTATTCTAATCGGGAGGCAATGAATGTAAAAAAGAAAAATCATATAATTTATAATATCTTCATTTAAAAATGATATTTGGATTTCATTACCTCCCTTTTTATTGAAATGATATGAAAATATATATCTTTTCATACTATTTACTTATATTAATTTAAAAAAATATTTTAATTTAAACACCAATATGATTTAATAAAAAAATAATTAGCATAAATTTTTAATTTTTGTAAATTAGCGATTATTTATAATAATTAAGATGATATTTAAAAAAATTTGCTCTGTAAAAAATGCTCATAAATCGCAACTGCTCATTAAAGGATTATATGATTATTGCACCGTTCTTAACCCCGAAAATGAAATCATTTACAAAAATATTTCCAGATATAATTATCGAGAATTCAAAAAAAGAGTTCAACGATATGCTAATATGATTAGAAAACTAGGAATAGATGGTGGGCAAACTATAGCTGTTATGGATTATGATAGTCATCGTTATCTTGAATCTTATTTTGCAATACCCATGACAGGAAACGTCTTGCATATGATCAATTGGAGATTATCTGCCGAACAGATTCATTACACGATCAACCATGCTGAAGATTTGGTAATAATTGTCCATTCGGATTTTTTACCAATTTTGGAAAAATTTGTAGGTAAAATGCCTTCTTTAAAATATATAATTATATGTAAAGATGAACCTACTAATGTACCCTCAGATGTCTTAGATATTTATGGCGAATATGAAGAATTAATGTCTCAAGCCTCAGATAAATACGAATTCGAAGATTTTGATGAAGATGCCGTAGCAACAACTTTCTATACTACAGGAACTACAGGAGATCCTAAAGGAGTATATTTTACCCATAGACAATTAGTATTACATACCTATAATCTAGCAGCAAGCTTCGGATTTTCCGGATCAATTGCATGCCGACTTAGCTCAAATGATGTTTATTTACCATTAACTCCTATGTTTCATGTTCATGCCTGGGGATTTCCTTATTTAGCAACAACTTTTTCATTAAAGCAAATATATCCGGGAAAATTTACGTTGGATGGGATTATTGATATATTTTCTAAAAAAAGACCAACCTTTTCTCATTGTGTTCCTACAATTCTACAAATGATATTGGAAAGTAATGAAACTAAAGATATTGATTTCACAGGATGGAAAATCATTATTGGGGGAGCTTCATTAACTAAAAAGCTAGCTAAAAATGCTTTAGAAAGAAATATTGATATTATGACCGGATATGGAATGTCAGAAACGTGTCCGATTACAATATTAACACATATTGACCCAAAATATAAAGATTTAGACTTGGATAAACAATCGGAGATGAGGATTAGGACCGGAACTCCGGTATTATTTTCAACTGTTAAACTTGTTAATGAGAACGGACAACCGATACAAAATGATGATAAGGAACAAGGTGAAATAATTTTACGTGCCCCCTGGCTTACCCAAGGCTATTTTAAAGACGAAGAAAGAGGTAGAGAGCTATGGAGTGATGAATATTTACATACCGGTGATTTGGCTACCATTAATTCCAATAATTCTATTAACATTACAGATAGAATAAAAGATGTAATTAAAAGCGGTGGGGAATGGATTTCTTCTGTCCAATTAGAAAATATTATTACGAGTCATGAAGCCGTAGCCGAAACTGCAGTAATAGGAATACCAGATGAAAAATGGAGTGAAAAGCCTTTTGCTCTTATTGTTCTAAAACCCGATATGAATCTCACCCATGATGAGCTAAAAAATCATTTAAAACAATATACGGATTCCGGCATATTAAGTAAATGGGCTATTCCGCAAAGTATTAAATTCGTTTCAGAAATTCCTAAAACTAGTGTGGGTAAAATAAATAAAAAATTAATACGAAATCAAATGGCTGAAAATTTATAAATTATTATACTACTATAACTAAAATTAAAAATTAATAGATTACTTTATTAACCTTTACTTATTTTAATATATAATTATTAACCTTTAATAGCTTCTTTCCTTTATTAATAAAGCGATCTTTAATAAAGTTATCAAAATAAAATTAGCTTAAATATTTGTTTTACTTAACTAAGTATTATTATATTTGATACAAATCAATAGTAATTATGCAAAAAATAAAAGTACTAAATCCTGTTGTTGAAATGGATGGTGATGAAATGACAAGAATTATCTGGAAATTTATTAAAGACAAGCTCATTCTTCCCTATTTAGATATAGATTTAAAATATTATGATTTAGGTATTGAAAACAGAGATAAAACTAACGATCAAGTTACCATAGATTCTGCTGAGGCTACTAAAAAATATAATGTTGCAGTAAAATGTGCAACAATAACTCCTGATGAAGCTCGTGTAAAAGAGTTTAATCTAAAAAAAATGTGGAAATCTCCCAATGGTACCATTCGTAATATAGTAGGAGGTACAGTATTTCGAGAGCCCATTATTATGAATAATGTTCCCAGATACGTTCAAGGTTGGACTCAACCGATTGTAATCGGACGTCATGCTTTTGGAGATCAATATAAGGCAACTGATGTAGTAACTAAAGGTCCTGGAAAACTAACAATGACTTTTACTCCTGAGAATGGAGAACCGCAAACTTGGGAAGTATATGATTTTAAAAATGATGGAGTTGCTCTCTCTATGTATAATACAGATGAATCGATTGAAGGATTTGCTCATTCATCTTTTCAGATGGCATTAACAAAAAAATGGCCATTATATCTTTCCACTAAAAATACCATTTTAAAAGCTTATGATGGAAGATTTAAGGATATTTTTCAGAACGTTTATGAGAGCAATTACAAATCTAAATTTGAAGCATTAGGTATTACCTATGAGCATCGTCTTATTGATGACATGGTGGCATGTGCTATGAAATGGAACGGAGGATTTGTATGGGCCTGTAAGAATTATGATGGAGATGTACAGTCGGATACAGTTGCCCAAGGTTTCGGTTCATTAGGGCTAATGACTTCTGTATTGGTAACACCTGATGGAAAAACAGTGGAAGCGGAAGCTGCTCATGGAACCGTAACCCGTCATTACAGATTATATCAAGAAGGCAAAGAAACATCTACGAACCCTATTGCATCCATTTTTGCATGGACCAGAGGTTTAATGCATAGAGGTAAATTGGACAATACTCCTGAGGTAGTTAATTTTGCTGAAACGCTTGAAAGAGTATGCATCGAAACAGTTGAAGGAGGGAAAATGACTAAAGATCTTGCTCTATTGGTAAAAGGGAATAAAATGACTCGTGAAGACTATCTTAGCACGGAAGATTTTTTGGACGCCATAGATAAAGGTTTAAAAAATAAATTACTCCATTAAAATAGTATTTTATAATCTATGAATTTATCTTTTTGTCAAACACTTGATCATACTATTTCTTAACATAATTCTATAAAAGCAATAATATCATACATTTTTCAAATTGATTCTTGATTATTTAGAAATAAAATTGTAATTTTGCAACTCAAATTTTTAGAGAAATGAAAAAAGACATTCATCCTGATAACTATAGATTGGTCGTTTTTAAAGACATGAGCAACGACGAGGTATTTTTATGTAAATCTACTGCAGAGACAAAAGATACAATTGAATATGAAGGAGTAGAATATCCTTTAGTTAAGATGGAGATTTCAAGTTCTTCTCACCCTTTTTACACTGGAAAAGTAAAATTGGTTGATACTGCAGGTAGAGTAGATAAATTCTTTAATAAATACAAAAATTATAAAAAGTAATAAATTATTACTTTTTAGTAAAATATTAGTATACCCATAGTTAATAATTACCATGGGTATATTTTTTTATCTTTTTGGCATAAATATTGATAAACTTAATTACATTACGCACTATTGTGCTTTAATTTAAAATAACCTATTATGAATGCTAAAATTTTAATTTTATTGTTGTCTTTATCTTCCCTACTAAGTTTCGCACAAGAAAAATTTAAATACAGAGAAGAAATACAATCTACAGATGAAAAAGTACAGAAAGTTGAAGCTTTAGTACAAAAAGAATTTGGTGTGCCTTCCTCACCCGGAATCTGGACATCCACTAATTCAGATTATGGCCTTATGATCCGAACAAAAGGAAATACTTTTACTATTAGTGCTTGGCAAATATCTGACAAAACTGATATCAAAGCTAAAATTGAAAATTTCATGTCAAAAGTAAAATCTGAATTGGGATTTAATTAATTATTCATAAATATTTTAAAACTTCAGTAAAGTATTACTGAAGTTTTTTTAACTCTTAATTTAATCAATGAAATTAGATATATTAGCCATAGGTGCTCATCCCGATGATGTGGAACTCGGTTGCGGTGGAACTATTGCAAAAATGGTCTCACAACATAAAAAAGTAGGAATTTTAGATCTGACCGAAGGAGAATTAGGTACTAGAGGAACAGCAGAAACTAGAAAATTCGAATCAAATAAGGCCCGTGAAATACTCAGTATTTCATATCGTGATAATTTAAAATTTAGAGATGGTTTTTTTATTAATGATGAATATCATCAGATTGAATTAATAAAAAAAATTAGACAATATAGACCTGATATTGTTTTAGCAAATGCCCACAACGATAGGCATCCTGATCATGGTAAAGCTGCCAAATTGATTTATGATGCTTGTTTTCTTTCAGGATTAATCAAAATAAATACTTCCAATAACGGATCTTCACAAGAACCCTGGAGACCTAAGCATATTTTTAATTATATACAATGGAATGAAGAAAAGCCTGATTTTATTATAGATATATCCAATTTCTTAGATAAAAAAATTGAAGCTTGTATGGCTTATAAAACACAATTTTATGATCCTAATTCTAAAGAACCTAATACTCCTATCACATCTATTAATTTTAAAAAAAGCATTATATATAGAGCCGAAAATTTAGGACGGCTAATCGATTGCGATGCAGGTGAGGGATTTACTTCTCAAAAATGGATAGGATTAAAAGATTTTGAAAATTTTGTTTGAAAATATAAAATCTATTTCTATATTTGCATTCCCAAAATGGTGGCCATAGCTCAGTTGGTTAGAGCGTCGGATTGTGGTTCCGAAGGTCGTGGGTTCGAGACCCATTGGCCACCCAAAGCTGTAAATCTATTCTACAAAGGTTTACAGCTTTTTTTAAATTCAATATAAAGAAAATAGAGAAGCGAAGAATGACTGTCAATAATAATTGTCAAAAAATAGATAAAGGATTAAATAGTAGAATATTTGCAGATTTATATAATGAGAGAGTTGTAGATGCAGATATTGTTGGTTTAGCTCAGACAGATGAAATAAAAAACTATATGGGGGAAACTATCTTCTTAAAAGAAGGTGATTACGTTTATTTGTATTTGCCAGTTGATGAAATTTTGCCAGAGTATGTTTTCTCTGAAGGGTTTGTTATTCCTAATCCATATGAATTTAAACCATACAAATGGTGTTGTAAATTAACAAGAGAAATTGAATATATTGAAGATATTGAAGATTATGAATCTAGATCGCTGGTAGCTAAAAGTTATTAGTAGGGAATAAATGAAAAAACAGAAATGATGTCTAGATTTTATTCTTCCGATTTTTTATTACTATCTTCGTGCAACCACGGCTAAGCCAGTGCATGGAATTAATGAAGAATACTTTAATTTCAAGTATCGAGAAACCCTGCGCAGCCAGGGCAGAATGCACACCAGTTTTAAATACGACCGCACCGGCCGCCTGACCGGCAAACAAACCAAACGTCCGGGAGCTGGCATCATACTGGATCGCAGCTACAGCTACGACAATCTGAACCGGCTGGCAGGCAAACAACACAACCGACAGGGACAGAGTGATTACCGCTACGACGTGACCGGTCACTATGATTATCAACATCAGATTGAAAAACTTCAAAAAAGAAAAATCTTAATTGAGATTGATTTCAATGCAAATTATACAACCCTGCATTAAAAGAAACATCCTGAAGGATATCAATTTAGGAAGATAACGAACAACACTAAACTAAGACTTTTGAAGAACTAGAAAATATTTTAATTCACTACTTTTATTATTCTCCTGATATTAAATCTATTTTACACCTATTATTTTATCTAATATGTAATTTAAATCCTTGTACAGTTAGTATTAACAAAACAATTAATTACATTGATATATGAAACTATCATTTAATTTCTTAAATATTTAATTGAATTCTATATAAAATAAATAGCAATTTTTGTTTAAAAATTAATTTTTCTAAACTATATAAAGCTAGTATAACTATAAAAAAGTACTTTACTATATATTAATATAATCATTAACAAAGTTGTAAGATATTTATTTTAATTATTGCATAAAATACTTCCTTTTAAAAAATTATTTAAAAAATTCACATTAATAATTATGTAAATTAACTATTTTATTATAAATATTAATTTATTTTTTTATTTATAGGAATATTATTTCAATATATTATTTAAACAAACAATATATAAAAAAATAATGATTATTTATAACTAATTACCAACTAAAATCCAAATAAAATATAATAATTCAAGATAACTATGTTTTATTTTATAATATATTATTATAATATAAAATAATTTTATATATTTGCCACCTATTAACAATTATATATGTATATCTATGAAAAATATGAGAATTAAGTATAAGTGAAATTTATTTATTTGTAAGAATCAGTTCCTAAATTAATTATTAGGGTAAAACGCTCCTTTATATTCTAATTATTCTATTTTATTGTATGATAATTTGAATACATATAATTTAATTTGATTAAACAATATTTTATTTTAAATACAAAACACCTTTGATTATGTTAAACATTAAACTTTTTCTGCTAGTAGCAATAGCTCTTTTATCCTCTTATGTGATAAAGGCGCAAGATATTTCAGAAAATACAGCTCGTAAAATAGCGAGTAATTTCTTAAAATTAAAATCAATTGATCCTTTAAAAAAATCCAACAAGGAATTAAATTTAATTAATATTACACCGTTAATTAATAAAAAGTATAATGGCTTCTATTTGTTCAAAATAGCCGATGGAAATGGATTTTGTATTGTTTCAGCTGAAAGCGCGAGTCATCCAATTTTAGCTTATTCTACAAATTCTAACATAAAGATTAGTAAAAATATTTCTCCTGAATTTTTAAGTATATTAAATAATTACCAAGCTAACAGTGAGAAATTAAGAAGGAATTATTTAAAAAAATCTGTTGATAAGAATAGTGAATTAATAAAAAAAGAATGGGAAGAATTGCTTTCTGATAATTACAATTCTAACTCAAAAATTCTAACCAACCGAGTATCTACTAATTCATCAATGCCTATTAAAATAGAACCTCTTATAAAGACAAACTGGGATCAATCTCCATTGTACAATAAATATACTCCCTTCACCTATGAATCAGAACCAACATTCACTGGGTCTGCCGCAACAGCTATGGCTCAAATTATGAAGTTTTGGAACTATCCAAGTACAGGTAGAGATTCTATAACCTACCAAATACCTTCTTCATATTTTTATTATTTTTATAATTGGAGATGGAAAAAATTAAGTGCAAATTTCCAAAAAACTACATATCAGTGGAATAAAATGCCTATAGCACTTTCAAATTACTCTTCAGATGAACAGATTGATGCAGTTGCAACTCTAATGTCACATGCTGGTATATCTGTAGAAATGGTTTATGGGCCTGTAGGATCTGGAGCTTTTAGTGAAAAAGTACCTAATGCTTTAAAAAAATATTTTAAATATAGTCCAGATGTTCAACTAAAAGATAGATCAAATTATAATTCTGATGAAGAATGGTTAAATTTGATTAAAGGGCAAATTTCAAAGGGATATCCAGTTTATTTTTCATCTATATGTCCTGATGCTGAACATGCTTATATAGCCGATGGATATGATGAAAGAAACTTAGTTCATCTTAACTTAGGATGGAGTGGAGAAGCCAATGGCTATTATTTAATTAATGAACTTAGAGGCTACTCTTCCAGCCAGTTAGTAGTAATAAATATTTACCCTTCAGAATTTAACTGCACTGCCCCATCTGGATTCTCTACTTCTGATACATCTACTAACAGTGCTACCCTTACATGGAATAGTGATAACAATGATCAATTTTATAAAATTCAATTTAAAATAAAGAATGATAGCCTTTGGACTGTCGCCTCAGAGAAAACAAAAGGTTCTTCTTTCGTTTTATCAAACTTAAATGCTAATACTCAATACATTGCACAAATAAAGGCTATTTGCGATACAATTCACTCCGTATCAAGCAATTTCATTGAGACATCATTCCAAACCAAATCAATTGCTACCCCTCCGCAAATATCATGTATCAATAATTTTGAGCCAAATAATTCCTTTGATGAAGCTCATTCAATAAAAGTTGATTCTACATATCAAGCAGGAATTGGGACTTCAACTGATGTAGATTATTACAAATTCACTATTACCAAAAATTCTAATATAGTCATATCACTTAAAAATCTAAAAAAAGATTATGATTTAAAATTATATAACAATAATAAAGATGAAATTGGACAGGGAATTGCTGGTAATACAACAGAAGAAAATATTAAAGTTGATAATATTTTACCTGGCACTTATTACATAAAAGTATACGGATATGAAGGAGCATTTGACACCTCAACATGTTATGAATTAAAAGTTAACTCTTCTTTTTCAAGCCCTTCTTGCAGTAACAATTATGAACCTAATGAATCTTTTGAAGAGGCTTATCCTATAAGTACATATACAACTTATTATGCAGGTATAGGATCAGCTAATGATCAAGATTATTATAAATTTACTATAAACGAAAATACAGATGTATCCATAAGTCTTCAAAATGCTAATTTTATTAATGAATTTACTCTTTACAATTCATCTAAAAATGTTATTGCAAATGATACATCTGATGATATTAACAAAGTAATCAACGCTAAAGATTTAGCTTCAGGCACATATTATATTCATATAAAAGGTAATTTATATCCATATGAATGTTACAGCCTATTTGTAGATACTCAAACATCTCGAAATTCGTGTATTAATAATTATGAATCCAATGATTCTTTTGATAATGCAATTGACATTAAAGTAGGTAATGTTTATTCTGCAGGAATAAGCACATCTAACGACCTTGATTATTATAAATTTAGCATTGACAATAAATCTAATGTAACTGTTAGTCTGCAAAATATTTTTGCAAATTATGAATTGAAAATTTTTAATTCATCTAAAACTGAAATCGGCAGTAAATATAATGAGGATAAAAGTGACGAGATTATTACTATTAACGATCTAGAACCGGGTATATATTATGTTCTAATTCAGGGTGTAAATGGTGCATTTAATGCTTCACAATGTTACAGTTTGTTAGTGAATGCAATCTCTTCTGTTACGTCATGTATTAACAATTATGAATCTAATGATTCCTTTAATGAAGCTAAAAGTATAGCGTTAAATGAAGATGTTGATGCTGGTATAGGTTCTCCAACTGATAAAGATTATTACAAATTCACAATACAAGAAAGTTCCGATTTGGTTATTCAACTTCAAAATCTTCCTAAAAATTATGACTTAAAACTATATGATAATTTAGGATACGAAATTGATAAAAGCACTAATAAAGGTAATATTAATGAAAAAATTGAAGCAAAAAACTTACCTGCCGGAGATTATTATGTATACGTTTATGGATATAACGGAGCTTTTGATACGGAAAACTGTTATAATTTAAAAGTTAATGCTTCTACAGCAAAATCTTTATGTAGCAATAATTATGAACCTAATGATTCTTTTGAATCCGCCTATCCGATTAGAAATATTTTGACTTATTCTTCAGGTATTAGTTCTCCTGAGGACCATGATTATTATAAATTTTACATTGGAATAAATGCTGATGTACGTATTATCTTAGAAAATCTTCCATACGATTACGATCTAAAACTTTACGATTCTTCAAAAATTGAAATAGGAAGCAGCTCTAATAACGATACAAATAAAAAAATAATTAATGCAAAAAATCTCAAACCAGGTGTATATTATGTACATGTGTATGCAAAAAATAACTCATTCGATCCAACGAAATGTTACGACTTAAGTGTTAATTATCAACCTGCACAAAAAGATATAAATGGTAATACTGAGAATTCTGTCATTTTATATCCTAATCCTGTTCAAGATATTATAAATTTAAAAAATTTAGATGGATTGAATATAGATAAAGGTAAAATCACAACTTTTACTATACTAGATAGAAATGGGCGGACTGTTAAAATTCTACCAATTAAGGCTGAAAATGAAATAACTATAAATGTTTCTGATCTGCCTCCAAATCATTATATCTTACAAATAAATGGACAGAATTACAGATTTATCAAAAAATAATATCGTTTAAATTATAAAAAACCGAAAGAAATATCTTTCGGTTTTTTTTGCTTTTCACCTATCGATTTAAGCATATAATTAATAAAGTTTAATTTATTAATTTAATATATAATATTATTTATATATATTATTATAATATTTATTATATAAATATATATACTATCTAAATATAATTTATTAAATTTGAATAACAATTAATTTTAAAAACAAAAAATATTTATGAATTAAATTATATTCTCTTTTTAAATATATTTTTATATAGTATAAAAATATTTAACAATATTATTATCTTTTTAAAAGATATAATAAAATACGAATGCACACTTACTTTCTATAATTTCATGGATGATCTATCCGGTTATATGGAATGGCACACATTCTTACTACAATTTTATTTTACAATTTTTTATAAACATTTATTTATTATTATGAATTTAAAATCTATTCTTTTAGGTATAACTATATTTATATCTTATTTATTCCATGGGCAGGATATATCTGAAAAAACAGCCCGCATTGTTGCTAATAACTTTTTAAATCAAAAAACTATAAAAAAAAGTTCTAACAATGAAAAATTAATTAATATCACCGCTCGTATTGATAAAAAATACGACGGATTTTACATTTTTAATAGTGAAAATGGTTTTTTTATTATTTCTTCACAAAGTGAAAACCATCCGATCTTAGCTTATTCTTTAGAGTCTTCAATACCTGTTGGCGAAAAACAATCTCCCGAATTTTTATATATTCTTAATGAATACCAGGCAGCTAATGAATACTTAAGAAATAATAAGATAAAAAAAATAAACAATGATGAAAGTATTTTAATAAAAGATGAATGGAATGCTTTACTTAATGGAAGGCAGTTACCTTCAAAAAATAGTGATGCTAAATCTGAACCGGCATTTGTATTACCTTTGATTAAAACAAAATGGAATCAGTGGCCATTATATAATAAGTTTGTTCCTAAAACTTACGAAAATTATGATTGTCCAACCGGATGTGTCGCAACAGCAATGGCTCAACTCTTGAAGTATTGGGATTACCCAACAAAAGGAAGGGGTAATCATACTTACCAAATTTCTAATTATTATTATGATTGGAAAGGAAAAACGTTAACTGCTAACTTTGAAAATACTACTTATCAGTGGAATAAAATGCCTACTTCACTTACCAATAGTTCCTCTACAGGAGAAGTAGACGCGATAGCAACATTAATGCTTCATGCAGGTATTTCAGTAGATATGATCTATAGTCCAAATGGTTCGGGCGCATATAGTTCTGATGTTCCTGATGCTTTAGTAAAATACTTTAGTTACAGTACTAATATAAAGTTGAATGATAAATTTTATTTTAATAATACAGAATGGATAAACATTATAAAAAGTCAATTATCAAAAAATTATCCCATTTATTATTCAGGATTTTCTTCGACTGGTGGACACGCTTTTATTGCAGATGGATATGACACTGATAACTTAATCCATTTTAATTTCGGTTGGGGAGGCAAATCTGATGGATATTATCAAGCATCTAATCCAGTAGGTTACACATCAAGGCAAGCTATTATTATAAATATTTATCCTGATGAAAAATATTGTCAAACTCCTTCTTATCTTTTAACTTCCAATCTCACCAGTACTAGTGTTACCTTAAATTGGAAATCAATTTCCGGGGTTGAAAATTACACAGTAGAATATAAGGCAAATACTGATACTACATGGAAGGTAGCTACTACCACAGCTAATGCCTCTTATACTCTTACCGGACTAAGAGCAAACACCTCATACGATTGGAGAGTAAAAGCTAATTGTTCTTCTGAAAATAGTTCTGACTATGCTCAAGATGAATTTAAAACTTTATCAAATTGTTCTAAACCTGAAGGACTAAAAGCTTCTTACCTATCTACTAACAGTGCTTTTTTAAATTGGA
>NZ_JAMBJZ010000040.1:0-17561 GCF_025291155.1 Apibacter sp. | reverse complement strand
ATTTACCCTTGTATTTAATTTTTGTTTAGAAATTTTTTCAAATTATAAAGGAACATTCATACTTCAGAAAAAAACATCTATTTATCGAATAATTACATATATAAATTATATATTTTAAAATGCTTTTTACATTGTCGAAATCATTATTTGAATTATGTGATTACACTTGATCAAGAAATAAAAAAAGCCTAAATGCATATATGGTGCGGTTTTAGGCTTTGTGACCCCGGAGAGGCTCGAACTCTCGACCCACTGATTAAGAGTCAGTTGCTCTACCAACTGAGCTACGGAGTCAAAAACAAGAAAAGCTTGAGGAACTCAAGCGAAAATTTACTATATGTGACCTGGCTGGGGCTCGAACCCAGGACCCCAACATTAAAAGTGTTGTGCTCTACCAACTGAGCTACCAGGTCTTTATTTTAGTACTCGCTAAGCATTTTCGTTTAGCGAGTGCAAATATAGTGACTTTTTTTGGGTATGCAAATAAATATAATAAAAAATCTCATATTTGTAAAAAATCCAAAAATTATGAATATTACTTTGCTGGGTTATATGGGAAGTGGAAAATCCACTGTAGGAAAAAGTTTAGCAAACTCTCTACAACTTGACTTTATAGATTTGGACGAGTATATAAGCGCACAAGAAAAAAAGTCTATTCATGAAATTTTTTCCGAATACGGAGAAATTTATTTCCGCAAAAAAGAAAATTTCTATTTAAAAGAACTGTTAGAAGAAGATCATAGGGTATTGAGCTTAGGAGGAGGTACTCCGGTATATCATAATAATATGAATTTGATAAATAAGAGAAGCCTATCCTTTTACTTAAAAATGAATCCTTCGGAATTAGCCTTAAGGCTGAGTAATGAAAAAGAACATCGTCCTCTTATTTCTCATCTGGAAGATGAAGATTTATTAGAATTTATTGCTAAACACTTATTTGAGCGTTCTCCCTTTTACGAATTGTCTACTTATAAAATACAAGTCAAACAAAAAAATCCGAATGAATTATGTGACGAAATTATCGACTTACTCCAACTTGAGAAATAAACACATATTACAATTATTCATCTTCCCATTCTAGAGTATAATCATCCAAATCCCTCCTATCTTTTTTGGTAGGCCTTCCTACTCCTTTTTGGCGGTAATAATTTTGTGACTGAGCTCTGGTCTTCATCATTTCAATCTGTTCAGGATCTGTAAGGTCTTTAATATATAACGATACCAATTTAGCTCCTACTCTATTAGGTGGTATTTGTATTACTTGAATTTTGTAATCAATTTGATTTTTTCTTATTTTATATGTTTCACCAACTAATATTTCCTTTGAAGGTTTTAAAGGAACATCTTCCAAAAAAACTCTATTTTTTTTACATTCTTCCGTAGCTATTGCTCGTGTTTTATAAAAACGTACACACCATAGAAATTTATCTATTCTCATAGGGTTGATAAAATTAAATCTTTAAATTTTAAATTTAATTGTAAATTAGCAACTAATTTAACATATTTTAATTACATGATTAGAAAATCTTTTGTAGCCGGATATTTCTTTATTTTGTTATTTCTTGTTTCATGCAGTAGCGATGACAATAATACTTCTTCTTTATCCATTGAGGAGCAAAATACGGCTGATGATACTGCTATTATAAATTTTTTGAATAGTTATTATTTTGATGATCTTGGAAAAGTAACTAAATTTTCAGATGCAGTAACTCCTGAAGACAAAGAACCTTTAAGTAAAAATGCAAAAAAATCATCCTTAGGATATTGGATTGTAACAAATCCAAACGCGGATAAAGGCATAAACGATTCCCTAACGGCAGACGGAAAAAATAACATTCTAATTCATTATTCTCTTAAATATTTTATTGCTAGCGAAGGCGGAAATGGGTATTCTACCTTATATACTTCTTCAAGTTCTATAGATAATTCGGGCATTGCTCAAGAAGATCCTTTCTTTTATAAAAAACCTAAAAACGATACGATTAAGAGTGAAAATTATTATGTAATTAAAGGAATTGTAGACGGTTTAAAAGACTTTAAACCCACAAATAAATCTATAAATGACCTTTATAATGTTTTACAAGGAGTAATAATTGTTCCCTCACGATTAGCTTACGGTAGGGAAGAGAATTATACGAATAGTAAAAATGCTACTTTCATTCTAAATTTTGAATTATACAAAGTTTGTCCTAAAGATCAATCTTGTAATTAAAGTTTTTATAAAATCATTTATCATCAATTAATTCAATTTATATTCTATAAATAAATTATTAATATTTATTAGCAATATAAAGAATTGGAATTAATTTATATTTCGGAATTGATTTTAAAAAAAATCCATAGTAATTTAGCATATTTTTAGTTATAGAATGTAAATGCTAAATTACGTATGAACATTAAACTTTTCTTTTGAATTTAATTGTCTTAAAATTTCTAAACATGCGCAAAAAACTGAAGATAAGTATTCTTGAACCGAAATTTATTAAAATATAGCTAACAAAAGTAAATAACGTCTTGATTTCTATATCCTATCCTATTATCTATAGGCTTTAAAAAATTAGTAAATTTTAGGATTATATTTTTCAGGAAATTTAGCCATTTCCGGTCTATAAAAACCTTCAATTTCATCAAAAATTTCATCAATGGTTTTATCCTCAATATATATCATCTTATCTACGCCCGTTACTTTATTTTTATAATCTGCATAGGCAAGGGCTATAGGAACATTTGCTTGTTTAGCAATATAATAAAAACCTTTTTTCCATTTTAAAGACCAAGAGCGTGTGGCTTCTGGAGTATTAATAAGAGCCATTGATTTTGAATTTTTTATAAGCTCTGCCGAATATTGTACTAAATTATTCCATTGGCTGCGGTCTACCCCTATACACCCTAATGCTTTAAAAAAGCCTCCATACCATGGTTTGGTATACGAATCTTTAATCATTACTTTATAAGGAATATTTAAACACCAAAAACTAGCTAAACAATAATAGAAATCCCAATTAGAAGTATGGGGGGCACATATTAAAACACATTTTCTTAATTCATTAACAGAAACTTTATTTTTAAATTTCCATCCCATAACAAACAGCATTAATCTTCCTAGTATTTTTTTCATATTTCGTTTTTAACTACAAAAATAATTAAAAAATTCAGCCAATGTTTTAGCTGAACATTTCACATGTATATAATTTTCTTATTAACTGAACATTGACATTATGAAATCCATAATAACTAATACCATCTTAAAGAGAATTTGTACCATGATCTTTTATTTTTTCTTATTAATTAAAAACACTATAATATGTATACAGGCATTATCTATAATTAATAAAACCCTGAGTTTTAATTATCAGAATCCCTATATTATATGAACACCCTAATTTTTTGCTAAATTAAAAATTTTCTCTGAATATAAATAAAATTTATCATAAATAATCTGAGTTAATTTTTTTTCTTCCCTCTCTAATCTTTTCTTTTATACTATTCGTTATTCTTTCATTGAATAATTATTTTTTTTTATAAAAAACATTCGATTTAATATTGATTATATACTTATTATTAAAAAACTTATGAATATAAGCACTTTACATAAAATGTTATACTTTTGTAACTATATACTTATCCTATGGCTCCAATTGTATCAGTTATTATGGCTGCTTACAATGCAGAAAAGCATATATCTGCATCTATAGAATCGATAATTAATCAAACTTTTAATAATTTTGAATTATTAGTAATTAATGATGGTTCTACGGATAATACACAATCTATTGTTAAAGAATATTGTAAAAAAGATTCCCGTATCATCTTATTAAATAATGATAAAAATCTTTTTGTTATCAAATCTCGCAATAAAGGAATTGAAAAGGCAAAAGGTAAATATATTGCCATATTAGATTCTGACGATTTAGCATTACCAAATAGATTAGAATATCAAGTTAAATATCTGGAAAATAATCCGGATATATTTTTAATTGGCAGCAGTGCTTATATTATTGATGAAAATGATAAGGTAGAAAACAGCTTTATTGCTCCAACAGGATATGAGAAATTAAAAAATAATATTAATAAAAACAATCTTATCTATCATTCTACAGTTATGTTTAGAAATGAGAACGTTTTTTACCGCGAGAAGATGATCTATTGTGAAGATTACGATCTTATATTACGTTTATTTTCCGAAGGAAAAAAGATTGATAATCTTTCAGATATTCTCATTTCTTATCGACAAACTTCCAATTCTTTGTCTAAAACTAAAAATAGATTGGTACAATGGCTATTTATCAACAAAGCCCGTTTTTTTTATAATGAAAGACTCTCCACCGGTAAAGATTCCTATGAATCATTTGATCCGAAATCCTTTACTCAGATATATAATATAAATTATCCTATCATAAAAGACGATTGCCTATTTGCTTTAAAAATCTGTTTATATAGACGAGATAGGGAAACTATGCGTTTTTTATTAAAAAAATATCAAAAAAATTACCCCATTTCTTTATACTTTATATTTTATTATCTTGTATCAGAAAATAAAAGTATTTTCTCTATATTAGGTAAATTTTTTTCTAAAATCTAAAATTATGGATATAATCATAAAATCATTTAATCGTCCGTTCTATTTAGACAGATGCTTGTATAGCATTCAAAAATTTGTAGAAGGTGATTATACAATCACAGTCTTAGATGATGGAACACCTGAAAAATATTTAACTAAAATAAAAACTAAATATCCGTCTATTAAAATTGTAAGATCTGAAAATTATGATGAAAAAACAGAAGCAATACAAGAAAATCTAAAAACCGGAGCAGATATTAATGGTTTTAAAATTCCTACTCAAATGTGGATTAATACAGTAAAAGATGCTTCTCCTTATTTTATAATTACAGAAGACGACGTTTGGTTCATCCGAAAAATAAATGTTAATGAATTAAATGAAATAATGGGCAAAGAAGACATTTCATTACTAAGATTGGGATGGCTGGGAAATGAAAATTTTGTAAATCAATTTAAACAGGTAGATATTACTTCTGAGATGTTTGCAATTTATCCTGATCTTTTTACCCTCCCACCTTTCCTTATGGAATGTTTTTTTTATAATAAATATAATTTTTTTAGCTTATTATATAAATTAGGATTAGTTACTAACAACACTAAAACAAAATATTGGATACTAAATTCCATACTGATGGGAATTCATAAAAAAGAATTTTGGTTAGCAACATGGCAGAATATTAACGGAAAAGTCGATGAAAAAAAACAATTATTTAATGCTATTATGTATTATCGAAAATATAAACATAATAAAACGATGATTGCGCAATTGAAGAAGGAAACGTTGAAAACAACTTTTTCATCTTCTGCTACTAATTCGTATCATAGCTATGGTTTTAACTTCGATGTAAATCAGTTTAATCATGTCGTAAATGAAAAATGGTATAACGATCAGTTCGATCCATTAGAGAATTTTCCGAAGGATTTTTCTGAAAGTTATATTTTATCATTATTAGAAAATAAAAATAATGAAAAAATTAAACCCGAAGAATGGAAAAAATGGACAAACAAGTTCAAAGATCAATATCGAAATCAGGGTTGTTCAGTTGACGAATAAATTGGAACTTATTTATAAATTTTCTAGTAAATTAATAAGTATACCTAAATAATTATATTATTTTACAATTATATCACACAAAAATTTCATCCTCATTTATTTATAAAATAATTTAATATTTAAATAAAAAAATAAGCAGTTAATACTGCTTATTTATATATTATAAAAGAACCACAGAAGAATTAATCTTCATCATCTTCTTCATATCTTTCAATTTCTGCATCACAAAAATTAAAAGCTTGTTCTATCAGAGAATTTACTTCATTGGCAACTTCTTCTTCTTCTCCTTCCAAATCATCAAACCACTCTACCTCTTCTTCCTCTACATTTAAAATAAATCTTGGATATTCTGTATGCACAACAAATAAATCTTCCGGAAAATCCGAATTGTCTGCCATTAAAAATTTTGGTAACTTCATATTATTGTCTTTATTTAAATTTTAATCATCTAATAACTCCTTCAACTTAAGTAATTCTTCCTTTACCAATTCCAAGCGTGAGATTATCTCTACTTTTTTCGGTAAATTTTTTTGTGTTTGTAAAACAACTTTTGCTCCTTCTAAGGTATATCCTTTTTCCTTAACTAAATAATAAATTATTTTAAGATTTTCAATATCTTTTGGAGTAAAAAAACGGTCTCCTTTTTTATTCTTTTTTGGTGAAATACTATCAAATTCTTTCTCCCAGAATCTTATTAAAGAAGTATTAACATGAAAAGCTTGCGCTACTTCTCCAATAGAATAATATAATTTTTCAGGAAGCTGTACATTCATTATTCAAATCTAAGATTTTTTACTACAACTTTCTAAATTTTAATAAAAAAATCAATCTCTTTTAAAATATAATTTTATTACCTTAAAAATGAGCTTTAGGGAGGCTATTAAAAAATATTTATATTTGCCTGAATTTGGTGACTGTTATTAAAAAAGCAGTCTTAAAAGGGAATTCGGTGAAAGTCCGAAACAGGCCCGCTGCTGTAATCTTCAAAAAAGGTTTTAAGATTATACCACTAAGTACGTTTTGCTTGGGAAGGTTCTTAAGATGAAGTAAGTCAGAAGACCTGCCAAATTTAAATATAGTTTTAAAAGCTTTCGTGGAACAAGGCTGAAAACATTAAAAGCACATCTAATTTACTTTTCCTGTTTACTTTTTCCGGAAACTATATGGCTATATCAGTGATTTAAGATAATTTATCAAAAAAATGATAAATAATTATAAAAATATTTTATTTGCCTTACCAATAAGCTTGGTCTATTCATTTATTAATGCGCAGGAAAAAAAAGATAGCATTAGAATAACAGAATTGAAGGAGATTGTTACTATTGGAAAGAGGAATGATAAAGCAATAATCCCCTTTCAAGAATTGAAAGGAAAAGAATTGGAAAATATTAATAGTTTTTCTGTTGCAGATGCCGTACGTCTTTTTTCGGGAGTACAATTAAAAGATTATGGAGGAGTTGGAGGCATGAAAACAGTCAATATTCGAGGGATGGGGAGTGAACACGTAGGGGTCTTTTACGATGGAATACCTGTAGGAAATGCGCAAAACGGAATGGTAGATCTTGGTAAATTTTCGATGGATAATTTAGAATCTATCTCTATCTATAATGGACAAAAATGTCAAATATTTCAATCAGCAAAAGATTTCGGATCGGCCGGAACAATATATCTTACCACTAAACGACCGGTTTTTATGGGTAATAAAAAAACGAATATAAATTCTACTTATCGCTCAGGATCATTTAACTTAATAAACCCATCCCTTGTATGGGAAGAAAAATTATCATCTGTACTTACCTCTTCTTTCAATATCGAATACATTAATTCTGACGGAAAATATAAATACCGGCAGAAAAAAGGTACATGGGATACCATAGCCATAAGACAAAACGGAAATATCAGTGCTTTACGGACTGAAGCCGGGTTATTTGGTAAACTTACTAACGGTAAATGGAATTTGAAAGGATATTATTACGATTCCAGCAGAAAAATCCCCGGAGCCGTTATAAAAAATTCTTACGAAAAATATCAGTTCGGTAAACAAGAGGATCGAAATTTCTTTATGCAAGGTTCATTGGAAAAGCTGTTTAGTAAAAAATATAAAATAATGATAAATGCTAAATATGCTCATGATTTTACTCATTATGAAAATATTGAGATATATAAAGATTCTAAATGGGGAGACAAGTTTTCCTATCTTATAAATAATACCTATAAACAGGATGAATTTTATATTTCCACAGCTCAACAATATTCATTATTTTCTTTTTGGGACATATCTATCTCCGCTGATTATCAGTATAATAGCATGAAAGCTGATTTAGTGAATTTTGCTAATCCCATAAGAAATACAGAATTAGTAGCTTTTGCCACTGCTCTTCAGTTTACCAAAATTAAATTACAAACGAGTTTACTAGGCACTTTTGTACAAGATAGGACAGATCACAAAAGTAACGTAATGGGCGCTTCTGATAAAAATGAGCTTACACCTGCATTCTTTTTTAATTACCAACCTTTCAAATCAAATGAATTAAGCTTCCATAGCTTTTATAAAAGAATATTCCGTATGCCGACATTTAATGATTTATATTATACAGATATTGGAAATTCTAACTTAAAGCCAGAATATACTAACCAATTCGATATAGGCGTCACTTATAATAAAAACTTTACTTCGGGAATAGTTTCTCATATAGGTTTTACCGTAGATGGATATTACAATACGGTTAAAGATAAGATTATAGCCTATCCGAAAGGACAACAGTTTCGTTGGAGCATGCGCAATATTGGTAAAACCCGTATACGAGGCATAGATATGTCCTCTCAAGTTTCTTTATTACTTAAAGATATTCTTTTCACTACTAAAGTTACCTATACCTACGAAGATGCTCAAAACCTAACGTCTCCGGTACTAAATTATAAAAATCAGCTTCCTTACATACCTTGGAACAGTGGCACTCTTTTACTTGGGATTAATTACAAAGATTGGAATTTCAATTATAGTTTTATGTACACCGGAGAACGTTATAACTCTCCATCCAATACTAATGATAATTTAGTGAAAGCCTGGTATACACATGATATACAACTTTCCAAAAAATTATATTTTAAGACCATACAAAGTAGGGCATCTCTGGAAATCAACAATATCTTTAATAAATATTATGACATAATAGCCAATTATCCCATGCCGGGAAGAAACTATAAAATTAGCTTTAAATTTAACATATGAATAAACAATTAATTATGACATTAAGAAAATTTATATTTTCATTTTTATTTATTATTACAACGTTCCTTATCTCTTGTAATAGTGACGACAGCTGGTCTGATAATAATATTGCACCTCAACCGGGAGCTAAAAAAGGGTTATACATATTAAATGAGGGCAGTTTTCAACAAAACAATTCTTCATTATCCTATCTTAATTATGATACGGGTGAATTTTTCAATAAATATTTTGAAAAAATCAATCCTAATCAAGGAGGATTAGGAGATACTGGAAATGATTTAAAAATTTATAAAGATAAATTGTATGCAGTTATCAATATGTCCAACTACGTTGAAATTATGGATTCCAAAACTGCAAAACATTTGGGCAAAATAGCCATTCCAAATTGTCGTTATATTGCTTTTTCTGGAGATTATGCATATGTTACTTCTTATGCAAGTAATACGCCCAACGGTAAAGGTTATGTAGCCAAAATTGATATAAACAGCCAAAAAATTGTAAATGAAATAACTGTCGGCTTTAATCCAGAAGAAATGACTATAGTTAATAACAAGCTTTATGTTGCCAATTCGGGTGGATATCATGCACCGGAATACGACAATACTGTAACAGTAATTGACTTAGATTCTTTTATTAAAATCCATGAGATAGAGGTTGGCAAAAATTTGCATAGAATAAGAACGGATAAAAACAATCATATATGGGTTACTTCCAGAGGAGATTATAAGAACTTAAAGCCTTTTATAGCAGTCATTGATCCGTCCACAGATGAGATTATCAATAAGCTGGATATCAATATTTCAGATTTAACATTTTATAAAGAAAAACTTTATTTTTATGGAACTGAATATACATCTGGAGCAACAGTAAATACCTATGGAATTATTGATATAGATACCCAAAAAATTATCTCGTCAGATCTAATAAATTCAATAAATAATTCAGAAATTATGTCTCCTTACGGTATTTTGGCGGATCCTTCTGACGGAAGTTTTTATATTACAGATGCACTGGATTATACTTCAAATGGTAAGCTTTATTACTTTTCCAAAGACGGAAATTTACAATGGTGTAAACTAACCGGTTTAATTCCTGGACATTTGGCTCTTATAAACAAATAAATCATTATTTAAGAAATAATTGAATTAAATGAAAGAGTTGTTATAACAACTTTTTCATTTTGTAAATATATAAATGACTTGCTTAACTTTATAAATTCATCAAATTTAGCAAGATAAATATTCCTTGATATCTATTTTATCATTTTTTTAATTTCACATTTTAATCAAAAATTGTAACTTTGGCTGCAAAACTTTAAAATATACTAAAAATATAATGAGCATTATCATCATTATTTTCGCAGCAGCCATCCTTAGTCTTTATTCAGGAGTTTTCGGACATGGAAAATATTCACAACCATTTGCAATTATAGGGCTACTTATTGCTTTAATAACTTCTTTTTACGGAGATTTTCCTTTCTTCACAAGATACGCTTCTATGTTTACGTTTGACCAAACGGCAAAGATATTTACTCAAATATCGTTAATAACCACGTTATTAATCGTTTTCTTAGGAAAATATGCTTTCCGTCTTATAGACCATCATCAGGCAGAAGTGTATAGTTTATTGCTTTTTGCTTTATGCGGTGGAATTGTATTATTCTCATATCAAAATTTAATTACCTTATTTTTAGGAATCGAAATATTATCTATACCGTTGTATGTTTTAGCTGGAAGTAATAAAAATGATTTGCGTTCAAATGAGGCATCTATTAAGTATTTTCTTTTAGGAGCTTTTGCCACAGGATTTTTACTATTCGGAATCACTTTAATCTATGGTATTACCAGTTCATTTGATCTTCAAACTATACGTTTATATAGCATCCAAGCCACTCATTATCCAACCATTTACATAACCGGTATTATTTTGCTATTAATAGGATTATTATTTAAAATATCTATAGTACCTTTTCATTTTTGGGCGCCGGATGTATACGAAGGATCTCCTTCATTAATCACAGCTTTTATGGCATCTGTGGTGAAAATTTCCGGGTTTGTAGCTTTATATAAATTAGTTGAAACAGCTTTCATTGGTCAATTAAACCAATGGCAATATATCATATTCTATGCAGCGATTTTAACTTTATTATCGGCAAATATTGTGGGTGTTTTACAAAAAAATGCAAAAAGAATGTTAGCTTACTCCAGTATTTCACATGCCGGATATCTATTACTTATTTATTTTAATACCGATGCTAATTCTATATATACTTTAGCATTTTACCTACTAGCTTATTCGCTTTCTACAGTAGGTGCTTTTATTAGCCTTATTTATATTGAAAGAATTTCTCACGGAATTACGGATATTAACGCTTTTAATGGTTTAGCAAAAAAACAACCTATTTTAGCCTTGGTAACCACTCTTTCTCTGCTTTCTATGGCAGGAATACCATTGACATCCGGTTTCATTGCCAAATTTACTTTATTTTCGCAAGCCTTATATACACAGCCTACTTTAGTTATTATTGCAATAATAGGTTCTGCAATTAGTATTGGCTATTACCTTAAATTAATAATAGCCATGTATTTCAAACCTGAATACGAGGAATTACAAAATGCTAAAAAAGCTCCATTTATTTATAATGTTGTAGCTATTGTAATTGTTATTTTAATTATTCTTTTAGGAGTATATCCTGAACCTGTTTTTACCTGTTTAGCACTCACTAATTAATCGTTAGTAATAAAAATAGGTAAATATTTTTTACAGATTTTTTTTAGAAGTTATTACATTTTTTATAGAGGTTTTGGTTTTGACTGATTACTAAATCGATTTAGTAAGCTGCCCTAATTTATATTTTAGTAAAAGACAAGAAAAAATGAAAATTAAAAAAATAGACCATTTTGTTATAACTACTAAAAACTTAGAGATGAGCATTGCATTTTATAAGGATCTTCTCGGCATGAAACATGTAGAAAATAAGGGGCGACATGCATTTATATTTGGTAATCAGAAAATTAATATCCATTTAAAGAAGGGTGAGTTTCAACCTGCTGCTTTACATGTGGAATACGGAAGTCAAGACTTTTGTTTGATCGTAGAAGACGATATTGAGTTAGTAAAAGAAGAGATTGAAAAAAAGGAATATCCAATCATAGAAGGTATTGTAAAAAGACATGGGTCGCAAGGCGAAATTAAGAGTTTATATATAAGAGACCCTGACGGTAACCTTGTTGAATTATCAAATTACTGTAACTAAGTATAAAATCCAAACGAAGCTTTTAATTAACTGTTGATTAATTAAAGCAAAAAAACTATCTATAAATAGATTCTTTGTTAAATAATCATAAGAATTCTTATAAATTATAAAAGTATTATTAAAGTGTAATAATCTTAAAATATAAGATTATTACACTTTAATTAAAAAATAAAAGTCGAACATTAGTGCGACTTTTATCCTTATATGATTCATTCGAATTATTTTTATTACATAAACACATTAAAAATTAGCTTTTAATTCATGTAATGACTCTTCATATACCGCGCTTATATTGCAGGCTCTTGTTGACTCAAGCAATGAAAACTTCCTAGTCCCCATATTATATCCGTTGAATCAATCCCAATCACATTTCTATCAGGAAAACATTTTTTTATAATGGTAAGTGCTATTTCGTCATTTTCGCAATTAAAAATAGGTACAATTACAGATTTATTGGCTATATAAAAATTAGCATATGAAGCTGGTAATCGACATCCATCATAATAGACAGGTTCCGGCATAGGCAGTTCAATTACATTCAATGGGGTACCATCTAAAAGCTTCATTGCTTTCAATTGCTTTAAGTTATGCTGCAATAATTCATAATTTTCATCGTCTTTATTAGTTTCTACCACAGCAAGAACTGTATTCTCGTTTACAAAACGAACAGTATCATCAATATGTCCATCTGTGTCATCGCCAACAATTCCTTCATCAACCCAAAGAACTTGTTCTACTCCATAATAATTTTTCAGATATTCTTCTATTTCCTCTTGAGTTAGATGAGGATTTCTATTTATATTCAAAAGACAAGATGTTGACGTTAGAACGGTGCCTTTACCGTTAAATTCAACTGATCCTCCTTCCATAACTATTCCCGGATTAAATATTGGCAATCTCTCCTCTTTTGCTATATGTAACGGTATTTCATTATCAAGATCGTAAGGAGGATATTTATTTCCCCAAGCATTATAATTCCAATTAACTAAAGCTTTTTTATGTTCTAATGAATTGGGATTTATTACAAATGCAGGTCCATGGTCGCGACACCAAGCATCATTGGTTGGGTGTATGTAAAAATTGATTTTATCAAGATCTGCATTCGTTTTCTCAATATACCCCATAGCAAACTCTTTCATTTCAATGCTAACAACATTTATATTAACCTCCTCTCCTTTTGAAAGTTCAGCTATAAACTTCGCATAGGGCTTATAAATTTTTTCAATTTTTCCTGGCCAGGATAATTCTTTATGTGGCCAAGATAACCATGTAGATTTATGCGGATAAAATTCCGCAGGAAAAAAAAATCCCAATTCCTTAGGTGTTTTATTTTTAAACTTTTGAGGTGTATATTTCATATAATCTTTACCTGACATATAGTTACATGTTTAATTCTTTAAATATTTATTTCAAAATTACTCAAATAAAAAAAATTAATCTATTTTTGTAAAAAATTTTAATAAATTATAAGTGATCACTTCCATAAAAAAGCACAAAAAACAATTGATTTTGTTTTTTATAGCAGGAGCTTTAAGTGCAGTAATTGAAATTTTATTTATGAAAATTTTATGTTCCCCTAATATGCTGCCTAGTTTTTTTTCTTTTGAAAATAAATCCAACGCATATCCATTATCCAATCTATTATCTACCGGCGCAGGTATTTTAAGTAATTATTTTTTTAGTATTCGCTATGTTTTTGAACGGGGCAAACATTCCAAAAAAAAGGAATTTATGCTTTTTATTTCACTTTCCATAATTACTATGTTTATGAGTTGGGGAGCTTTCGCAATATTTCATTATTTTATACATAAACCTATTAACCTATATTTTTATACTATGGGTGATATTGTTTTCTGTAAAGCCGCTGCAATTTTTGCAATTTCTTTAATAAACTATATGGCAAAAAAGAAATTAGTCTTTTCAAATTAACAATTTGATTATAATATACGCTTATTTTTTCAAAAAAATACAGCTTTTATAAACTTTGATAAGTTTATTAATTAAATTAAATGTTCTTTTACAAACATCTTTCACTAAGAAATAACATTAGATAATTATTCTGTCTCGCTATATGATTAAGGACTTCTAAGTTATATAAAATTAAATTTAATACATGCTTATTTTACTTAGATTTCAATACTAAGCTTCACATTATCTTTATTAATTTCCAGCAAGGACTTCCCCCCCATTATAATAGCACGTGTATCAAAAACATGACCACTCGGAAAACCAAATGCCATGGGGATATTATACTTTTGAAATCTGGAAGATATAACACTATAAGCTTCCTCATCATAGGGATCATTATAAAATTTATTCTCATCTTTAGAATCCATTTTAGTGAATGCCCCTACTAACAACCCTTTAATTTTATTGAGTACTCCCGCCCTTTTCATTCCAATTATCATTCTATCAATATGGTAATAGTTTTCATGCCAATCTTCAATAAATAATATTTTATCTTCAAAATGATCCAAAGATCGACTTCCCAATAAGCTATATAAAATCGATAAATTTCCTCCGGTAATAATTCCTTCAACTTTTCCTTCCTTATTAAATGAATGAGTATCAATTTCATAATGCAATACATTGCCTTTCAATGCTTCAATCATTGTTGTATAGGTCTCTTCTGAATGACCTTCGGGCAAGGGTTTGCATACTGTAGCATGTAACGTGGGAATACCTCTCCTGTTAAAATGCTGATGAAAGACCGTATTATCTGAATATCCTATTAACCATTTAGGATTTTCTTTAAATTTATTTAATTTTAAAAAATCAACTATTTGTACTCCTCCATATCCACCTCTTGCAAACCATATCGCCTTTGCTGTAGGATGATCCAGTGCCCATTGTAAATCCTCCAATCTTTCTTTAACTGTACCTGAATAATTATATCCAAAGTAATAATGATTAAATGTATTTTTACCTATTTCATAGTTCCATCCTTGTGCGCTAATTAAATCTATTGCCGATTGAATATCTTCTTTTTTTACTGTTCCTGCCGGAGCTACAATTAATAATGTATCTCCCTCATTTATTGATTTCATAAATCTATGATATATATGCATGGCTCTTCTTTAAATTTAAACGTATTTCCAACACTTACTTGATTATTATAGGTTTAAATACAAAATGCATGCATTTATTGTTTATTATTAATAAGAAGTGAACTAAACCATTGTAAGAGAATTCTATTTTCTTCATGGGATAAATTAGCTTCTTTATGCATCATTATATAACTGGACAATGGCATTGATTTATTTTCAATTACCCTATGTAATGCTGAGTTTATATGTTCTTTTTGATACTGATTATAATTACCATATTCTGAAAAATTAACATATTCTTTACCTTGATTGATATGTTCTTTAATATACCAAGAAATAGGAGCAATATTCGCATACCCAGGATAATTTATTTCATTAGAATGACAATCATAACATGCTTTTTTCAAAATCGCTTTCACTTCAGAAGGTGCCTTAGTAATATAAGTATAATCCATTTCTTTTTTTACTGGAGGATTATCTTTATTTATTCGAATAAATTGTATTATAAAAAAAACTATGATAGCATATATTAAAATTTTTTTCATGTGTATTTAGTCAATAAAATAAGAAATTTCTTAAATTATAGTATCCATACCTCATTTATATTCCATAATGGTCTAACATCTATCATATTTGGATATAAATAAGTGGGTTCAGCCGGTTTAAAAATATCGACATCTGCCTTATCCCAAACACCGTTGTTATTTTCATCAACCAAAATGCGAATCAAATATTTACCTGGATTCAAATTTTGAAAAGTAAAAGTATCCTCTGAACCATATATATTTTCCAGAATATCATATTTTTCATTTAAAAGTTGAAAGAAAAATTTTGAGCTTGGTTTATTTTTTAATTGAATTTTTAAATTTCCAAATTCATTCTGTCTTTTAGTTTTAATAATATATGATAACGTATCCTTGTTTTTTTGATCTAGAAAATCTTTACATGCACCATCTTTCAAGGTAACTTTATATTCTGTGTCGTAAGAAACCGGAAATTTAATGATAAGTTGTTTAGCGTTTAGAGAGTCTATTTGTGAACTAAAATCTATAGGTTGTTTATTTTTAGATACTTCTATTTTATTTTTATCGATTAACTTAATAAAATTAGACGATTTTAACGTTAAATATGAGGAGGTAGGTGTAATTTCTTTTTCAACAGGTGACAAAGCTAGATCTGATTTCAGCGTATTATCGTATAATAGATTAATCGTATCAGCTTTTTGATTATTTTTTAATAATAATTTTACTCTAAACTTCTTTTCTGTTTTCTTTATTTCATTACTATTAAAATAGAAATACAAACTATCAGAGAAAGGTTGGTGCTGTACTTTATAGGAAGTTATTGACGGATCTATAGGAGTCAATGATAACTTATCGGGATTTCCTTTTAATTTCACTTTTATAGAGCCTTGCCCATCTTGTTCAGCTCCTAAAACTTTATATACTTCTTTTGCCGGAGAGAGAACAATATCGTATCTCATATCCTTCCCCGGAGAAATATATTCAGGATAAAACCCAATAATTTCCTTTTCGGTATCGGGAATTAGATTAGAATTTAAATCATTAAAGGCTAACAATCGAAATTTACCTTCATGAAGATGATCCAATTTAAAATTTCCTAAAGAATCAACTCTTGATATATAATAAGGCTTATTTTTTAAATTAATTGAATCTTTACCTGATTTATCTTTATCAACTTTATATAATGAAATTATAATTGGTTCTACCAGCTCTCTTTTTAAACTTTGTTTAACATTTCCGTTAACTTGAAGACTGTCAATTTTATCTCCTGTTGAAAAAGTGAAAGAAAAGTTATCTAATTTATTTCCTTCGTTATTATCTTGAATGCTTGATCCGAAATTTATAGTATATGTCGTATTCTCCAATAAAGGCTCAAAAAAACGAACGGTGACATATTTTCTTGCTGTGCTTAATGGTGTTATAGAGGGAGTAATTCTGGGAGATGGAGATATGATCACTTGTTGTGCTATATCTTTAAGTAGTACATATTCATCGAAATTTACAACAATTTCTTTAATTGCTGGATTAACACGGGTCGCTAAGGTATCGGGCTTTGAGCTTATAAATTTAGGAGGGGTAATATCTTTCGCTCCTCCACTTGGTGAGCCTACCCTTGCACATGAAACTATTAGGCTGCTTAGTACTAAAAATTTAATTATTTTATACATATAAAACAAAGTTTAGTATAGTGTTTACAAATATACTTATTGTAACCATTCTATTAGTTATTTCTTATTTTATCTTCATCTTATTTCCCGTTTATTATTGATTAAAGTAATCAAGATAGCAGTAATGAAAAAGATAATTATAAATTGATATTAGGTTTTCTACTGTATTTCATCATTTAGATTTTATTCATGGAATAATTATTTAATTTATTTTACAGCT
>NZ_JAMBJZ010000003.1:0-47457 GCF_025291155.1 Apibacter sp. | reverse complement strand
GCACCCGTACGCCGGTCTCTCTTGAAGCAAGCTCCAAAATACCCCTCGGCTTGCATGTGTTAGGCCTCCCGCTAGCGTTCATCCTGAGCCAGGATCAAACTCTCCATTGTAATTCTTTTATCTTAACAATGCTTGTCTTCTCCAAAACTCAAAAGAATCTTTTCTCTTCCAGGTTCTGTTTTGCTACTTTATTTTTGTAAGCTTTTAAACTTTTTATTTCAACGATCTTTTTCTCTTTTCGCTCGCCATTCTTAACTTTTTAATCATCCGTTATTCCTGACTTGCGGGTGCAAAGATACTCACTTTTTTATTACTTGCAAGTTTTTTTTAATCTTTTTTTTAATCTTTTTTTACCTATAAAGATAAATACACCTGACTACCAAATATTTATACCCTGAAATTTTTTTTAAACTTTTTTTAATTCCCCCCCTCTCTTTCTTACTCTTTAGTACTATTCTTATTTCCCTTTTTTATAACTCAATTTTTTCCTCCCATCCCTCACTCATCTCTTTAATTCATTTTCCATTCATCTTTATATTATAACTTATTCTTTTATTATATTTAGAATTTGATTACTATCATATTATTGTGTTAGTTATTTAAATTCCTCGCCCCTATCTTAATCTTCTATCCTACTTTTTTATATTTCAAAGAAGATATTTTTTAAATATGATTATAATATAAGTTAACTTAAATTATATAATAAAAAAGACTGCTAATATACATAGCAGTCTTTTTAAATTTTCGATATTTTCTAAGCTTATTATCTTTTAGCTCTATATTCACTAACAGTTAATTGCTTTCTTCCCTTTGCTCTACGTCTTGCTAAGACTTTTCTTCCATTAGCTGATGCCATTCTCTCACGAAAACCATGCTTGTTTCTTTTCTTTCTTTCTGAAGGTTGAAATGTACGTTTCATCGGTTGTTATCTTATATCTTTATATTCGTTAATCTTATTTGAGATAGCAAAGATACTATTTATTTTTTATATTCCTACTTTTAATTGTGTTTTTGTGTAATTTTTTGCATATATCTTTAATGCTATTATACTTTTATACTATTCAATAAAGATTATTAGGTTTAAAATAACACATTTTTGATTGTCACAATTTTAATCACTAATAATTTTTATGTGTACAATATCCTATTTTATAAGATATGATTTCATTTTTATTAATGAATTAATTAATTTTTAAATTTTGTATTTTTCTATATTATTTTAAAATATACTTATTTTCAATAAATTATTGAAAATAAAAAAGCTATCTTAAAAAAGATAGCTTTTTATATAATTGTTTAACTTTATAAAACCATAATAAATGGATATTATCCGTTTATTTTAGCAATTCTTTGGATCAATTCCACAACCTTATTGGAATATCCCCACTCATTATCATACCAGCTAACTACTTTAACAAAAGTAGGACTTAATTGAATACCTGCTTTGGCGTCAAAGATTGATGTACGTGGATCTGTAATAAAGTCTGAAGATACTACTTCTTCATCTGTATATCCTAATATTCCTTTTAATTCACCTTCAGATGCTTCTTTCATTGCTTTACAAATTTCATCGTAGGTAGCTTCTTTAGCTAAGTTAACTGTTAAGTCTACTACTGAAACATCTAAAGTAGGTACACGGAATGCCATACCTGTTAATTTTCCATTTAGAGAAGGAATTACTTTTCCTACTGCTTTTGCTGCTCCTGTTGAAGATGGAATTATATTTCCTGCTGCTGCACGACCTCCTCTCCAATCTTTAGCTGACGGACCATCAACAGTTTTTTGGGTTGCAGTGGTAGCATGTACGGTAGTCATTAAACCTTCTAAGATACCAAATTTATCATTCAGTACTTTAACAACCGGTGATATACAGTTTGTAGTACATGATGCATTTGAAATAAATTGAGTCCCTTTTACGTAGGTATTATCATTTACACCACATACGAACATAGGAGTATCGTCTTTAGATGGCGCAGACATAACTACATATTTTGCTCCTGCATCAATGTGTCCTTGTGCTTTATCTTTAGTAAGGAATAATCCTGTTGATTCAACTATATATTCTGCTCCGATGTCTCCCCATTTAAGGTCTGCCGGATTCTTTTCAGCAGTTACTCTGATTGCTTTTCCATTTACTACTAGCTTTCCGTCTTTAACTTCTATTGTTCCATCAAATTTACCATGAACAGTATCATATTTTAGCATGTAGGCCATATATTCAACATCAATAAGGTCGTTAATACCAACAACTTCTATATTCTCATTATGTTGAGCAGCACGGAATACTAATCTTCCAATACGACCGAAACCATTAATACCAATTTTAATTTTTGACATAATACTTCTTTTTAACGTTATTTAAATTAATTTTTTATTTTATCTATGTAGAAAGGATATCGGCTACTTTTATAAGATCCTTGTCTATTTCATTATGTTTTTTTATTGCATCTTCTATTGGAGTAAAAACAACTTTACTTGATTGCATACCTGCCATAACATTCGATTTACCTGCCATTAACCCTTCAACTGCAGCTACTCCTAGCCTTGAAGCTAAAACTCTATCCGCAACAGTTGGTGATCCACCTCGTTGAATATGACCTAATACAGTGACTTTAACGTCAAATTCAGGATATTTCATCTTAGTGAATTTAGCTAAATCATATACACCTCCCAATTTTTCTCCTTCTGCAACTACTACAATGCTGGAAGTTTTACCTTTTTGTTTAGCATTATCGAAAGAAGCAAACAAATCTTCTATACTATCTTTTTGTTCTGGGATAAGTATATCTAAGGCTCCAGTAGCTATTCCACTATTGAGTGCTATAAATCCGGCATCTCTTCCCATAACTTCTATAAAGAAAACCCTATTGTGAGAAGTTGCCGTATCTCTGATCTTATCAATCGCATCAACTACGGTATTGAGTGCTGTGTCATATCCTAAGGTAAAATCCGTACCGAATATATCATTATCAATAGTTCCCGGTATTCCAATGAAAGGAATTCCTTGTTCTTTTTGAAATATTGTTCCTCCCGTAAACGATCCGTCTCCTCCTATAACAACCAATGCATCTATATTATGTTTTTTAACTGTCTGTGCAGCTTTAGCTCTTCCTTCAATTGTTCTAAATTCATCGGATCTTGCAGATTTAAGTTCAGTTCCTCCTCTATTAATTAGGTTTCTAACTGAACGAGGACCTAAATCAACAACTAAATCATTAATTAGTCCATCATATCCCATCCTTATTCCACAACATTCAATTCCATAATAATTAGCAGCTCTTACAACTGATCTTATGGCAGCATTCATTCCCGGAGAATCCCCTCCGGAGGTTAAAACACCTATTTTCTTTATTTTACTAATGTTTTTAGACATGTTTTTTTATAAATTTTTACATTCTAAGATCATACAAATATACTAATCATTTGTGGATTTTGCATTAATAAATGGACATATATAAATAGATATATATCATATTATCTTATATTGATTTAAAATTTAATTTTTATTAAATTTGTAGCTAATCTTCTTCTCACAAAGAATAAGCTAAATATTTATTTTATATCCACATTTTTTGCTTTATCTATATTTTTAAATATGGTTATTTAAACTTTGGTATTTAATAAATTCTACTTATCAATTTTTCAAAAATAATACCAGTATACTTGATTATTGCCGGTTTACGTTGATTTATAATACTCTGTTTCAAAAATTTCAGATCTTAGCTTGATTAAAATTATTATTTTATTTTAAGCTTCCGACCATGTCTTCTGGTTTCACCCATTGATCAAATTGTTCGGCAGTAACTAATCCTAAGTTAATAGCTTCTTCTTTTAGTGTGGTACCATTTTTATGTGCTGTTTTTGCAATTTTTGCAGCGTTTTCGTAGCCTATATGTGTATTTAAAGCTGTTACCAGCATTAATGAATTGTTTACTAATTGTTTTATCCTTGAATAATTGGGTTCAATACCGATCGCACAATGTTCGTGGAAAGAATTACAAGCATCTCCTAATAATTGTGCGGATTGTAAAAAATTATAGGCCATAACTGGCTTGAAGACATTTAATTCATAGTTTCCTTGAGTTCCTGAAAATGATATTGTTGTATCGTTTCCAAGTACTTGAGCACAAACCATGGTCATTGCTTCATTTTGTGTAGGATTGACTTTACCGGGCATAATGGAAGATCCTGGTTCATTTTCGGGTATAAATAACTCCCCTATCCCACTTCTTGGTCCAGATGCTAGTAATCGTATATCTTGAGCTATTTTAAATAAAGATACTGCTAATTGTTTTAAAGCTCCATGGGTTTCTACTATTGCATCATGTGCTGCTAAAGCTTCAAATTTATTGGGCGCTGTTATAAATGGTAAACCTATAAATTTGGAAATGTATTCTGCCACTTTTACATCATATCCTTTAGGGGTATTTAAACCGGTACCAACAGCTGTTCCTCCTAGAGCTAATTCTGATAAATGTGATAGGGTATTTTTGATAGCTTTTATGGCATGTTCTAATTGGGCTACATATCCTGAAAATTCTTGTCCAAGTGTTAATGGAGTAGCATCCATTAAATGTGTCCTTCCTATTTTAACTACATCTTTAAATTTTTCTGATTTTTCTTGTAATGTGTTTTTTAATTTTTCAACTGCAGGCAAGGTATGAGTTACTACTTTTTTGTATGCTGCAATATGCATCGCTGTAGGAAATGTATCATTTGATGATTGGGATTTATTTACATCATCATTAGGATGTATCGGACTTTTTTCTCCCAATTTTCCGCCTCCTAATACCAGTGACCTATTAGATATGACTTCATTTACGTTCATATTAGATTGGGTGCCGGATCCGGTTTGCCAAATAACTAATGGAAATTGATCATTTAAATCGCCTTTGATAATTTCATCGCATACTTTAGCAATTAAATCCCTTTTTTCAACCGGTAATACTCCCAAATCGCTATTTGCATAGGCCGCTGCTTTTTTTAAATAACCAAATGCTTCTATAATCTCTTTAGGCATTGATCCTTCGGGACCAATTTTAAAATTATTTCTTGATCTTTCAGTTTGGGCTGCCCAATATTTATCTCCGGGAACTTGAACTTCTCCCATAGTATCTTTCTCAATACGGTAATTCATGGTAAGTTTATATTATTATATTTATATTATACAAAAATAAAAAAAATCAGCCCCCTTGGCTGATTTTTTATCTAAATAAAATACTAACTTTTTATTTATCTCTATTTTTAGCTTGATTCATTTTTTGTTTTTGAATTTGTTTTTGTTGTTCTTGAGCTTGTTCCAACATTGCTTGCATTTTCTCTTGCCATTTACTTTTTTTCTTTTTAGGCTTGGCTTTGTTTTCCTGCATTTTTGCATGTAACTTTTCTTCGTTAATCAAAAAGTTTTTGATTAATACAATTAAAAGTATATTGATTGCGTTGGACACCAAATAATACCAAGAAAGACCAGAGGCATAAGAATTTAACCAGAAAATAAACATAACCGGCATCAGATACATCATAAATCTCATATCGGGCATACCTTCTTGCGTTGGTGCTTGCATCGTAGAAGTGGACATTTTAGTATAAATTAATAGTACTAAGCAATAAAGTATAGTAAATAAACTTATATGATTCCCATAAATACTTGATAATATAGGTATATGTGTAGTCCATTCATAAATAGAATCATATGCAGTAAGATCATCTGCCCAAAGAAAGGATTGTCCTCTTAAAGCTATATTATTCGGGAAAAATCGAAATAATGAATAGAAAATAGGTATTTGTATTAAGGCAGGTAAACATCCTGCTAAAGGATTTACTCCAACCTTTCTGTACAAATCCATAGTTGCTTGTTGCTTCTTTAGCGGATCAGAATTTTTATGTTTTTCATTTAATTCATCAATTTCTGGTTTAAGTATTCGCATTTTTGCTCCTTGTATGTATTGTTTATACATAATTGGAGAGGTAACTAATTTAACAACGATGGTCATTAAGAAAATAATCCATCCTGCAGCAATTCCGAATTTTGACAAGAATTCATAAATCCATAAATAAAATATACATAACCATTTCATCCATCCAAAAGGAATGTTATAGTAGAATTGTTTACTATCTCCATTATCGGCTTTATAAGATTTTAGCAAATCATAGTTTAATGGAAGAAAGTTCCAGGTATATTTTTGATTAATTTCTCCTTGTTGAACGGGAACTATACTCGTAAAGGAGAAATTTTTAAGATAATCGGGATTATCTCTTTCTGCTTCTTGAGTTCCTTTGGATTTATAAAACCCATTCTGAGCTTCTAAAATGGTAGCAAAGAATTGTTGTTTTATGCTTATCCAATCAATTTTATCTTTATCTTCAGTAAATCCGTTGGTATCGTAATCAGTCTGCGAATAATCGTTTAAGCTGTATCTAAATTCTGTATAGGTTGTTTCTTGCGACTTTCCTTTCTCCAGCGCAATTGCATTTTGATTCCAATTTAACATGGCATCTTGCTGATTGGTAATTTGTGATAATCCTTTCGTAAGAATTTGAAATTCTAAAGAATATTTACCTTTTAATGCGTAACGAAATTGTATAAAGCTATCATTTTCTAAATTGGCGGTAAGAACAGTTACATTTCCTTCTTTTGAAGGTGTAAAAATCAAATCTCTTGTATTGATAATTTTACCCGATTTATCTTTGAAAGAAATATTAAAATCCGTATTGTCTTTATTTACAAGAAATAAGGGTTTTTTATGTGATGCATTATCTTTATCGTAAGCCGTCCATTTTTTTAAACGTACTTCACGCAATTGCGCACCTAATGTACTTATTTTTACATCTATTTCATCATTTGAAAAAGGTAATAATTCTAATTTTGCCTGAGCTAATGAATCTGGCTTTACCGATGCTATTTTTTCATGTGATATCTGAACTTTATTTTCAGAGTTGATTACTTGCTGTTCAGTTTTTTGAGCTTCATCTATAGCTTTTTTTTGCTGATTATTGGAATAAACCAAAAATCCGATTAGAATAATCCCTATAAGAATAAAACCAATCAGCTGGTTTTTATCAAATTTGCTTTCTTGTTGCATTCTTTACTTTATTTATTTGATAATTTTGAGATGCTTTAACTAATGCCATAAATAACGGATGCGGAGAAGCTACAGTACTTTTATATTCCGGATGATATTGTACTCCTATAAAAAACGGATGATTTTTTACTTGAATAACTTCTACTAAACCGGTATCCGGATTAGTTCCAATAGCCTCTAAACCATTGTTTTCGAATTCATTTATATATTCATTATTGAGTTCATATCTATGTCTATGTCTTTCTTCTATATTCTGAGAATTATAGATTTTTTCAACAATTGAACCTTTTTTCAATTTGCATGCCCATGCTCCTAGTCTCATAGTACCTCCTTTATTGGAAACATTTTTTTGCTCTTCCATAAGACATATAACCGGTGCTGACGTCTGTAAATTAAATTCAACACTATCGGCATCTTTATATCCTAATACATTTCTTGCAAACTCAATTACTGCAATTTGCATCCCAAGACAAATTCCAAAGATAGGTATTTTATTTACTCTAGCATATTGACAAGCAACTATTTTTCCTTCTATGGCGCGATCTCCAAAACCCGGAGCAATAATTACTCCGTCTACATCTTTTAGGTAATCGGAAATATTTTCGTAGGTGAGATCTCCACTGTATATCCATTTAATATTGACTTTAGTTTCTAAAGTAGCTCCTGCATGTATCAATGCTTCAACAATAGATTTGTAAGAATCTTGTAGCGAAACATATTTACCTACTAAAGCTATTTCAACGTTATTTTTAGGATTTTTATATTTTTCCAAAAAATCGTTCCATTGCTTTAAGTCCGGCTTCTTATCTGTAGATAAACCTAATTCTTTTAATACTAAAGCATCAAAATTTTGATTTTGTAGGTACAAAGGAACTTCGTAAATGGTTGGAAGATCTTTACTTTCTATAACATTATCTATATTTAGATTACAGAATAAAGCAAGTTTTGATCGTACTTCTTTGGAAATTGAACATTCAGTTCTGCAAACTAAAAAATTAGTTTGTACTCCATATTCCATCAGTTGACGTACGGAATGCTGTGACGGTTTAGTTTTTAGCTCTCCACTCGCTGCTAAATAAGGAATTAATGTCAGATGAACTACAATGGAATTTTGATATCCTAATTCCCAACGTAATTGACGGACACTTTCTACATAGGGTAATGATTCTATATCTCCTACCGTTCCTCCTATTTCAGTAATAATAATATCAAAATCTCCTTTTTTCCCTAATATTTTAATTCTTCTCTTTATCTCATTAGTAATATGAGGAATAACCTGTACGGTCTTACCTAGAAAGTCTCCTCTTCTTTCTTTGTCAATAACAGTTTGATATATTTTACCGGTAGTAACATTATTATCTTTACTGGTAGGACTATTTAAAAATCTTTCGTAATGACCTAAGTCCAGGTCGGTTTCAGCTCCATCTTCAGTAACATAACACTCTCCATGCTCATAGGGATTTAATGTTCCCGGATCAATATTTATATAGGGATCCAACTTTTGAATGGTTACTTTATAACCTCTGGCTTTTAGTAGCATACCTAAAGAAGCAGCGACAATTCCCTTCCCAAGCGAAGAAGTAACACCACCTGTAACAAATATATATTTTGGAGAAGATTGGTCAGACATAATTTTAAAATTTAAATGATTTAGTTTATATAGTTTAGGATAGTTCAGTCAGTACCAATAAAAAAAGGCAAGCTACCTGCATCACACCGCTACAACCGTTTACCTTTGCTGCGTTCCCACCCTGGAGGATTCACAGGAGCTGGTTGTGCAGGACTTGCCGGTGCAAAAATATAACTTTTTACAAAAAATACAAAATAATGCCACTTTTTTGAAAAATATTTTTTACTTCTGTCGTTAAATAAATTTGATTTTGCAGGTATCTCAAAAAATATAAATCATTTAATTTATTTTAATTTTAAAATAAAAAAAGCATTTTATATTTATTAAAATTTCATAAATATTTTCAATTATCAAAAAAGTATATAAAATAACATCTTAATTTTTTCAAACTAACCAATTTCTATTATAATAAATCAAGATATGAACAGTATCGATTACATGTATTTATTGATTGTGTAAATCAGTATTTTTTATCCAAAATTATATAAATAAAATAAAAAGGATATTTTATCACAACTTATATTATCCAATATATGAAGCTAATTATGATTATTTGAAAGAATTGTAGATAGAAAATCAATTATTTTAAATAGTAAATGATTGTTTCAAGTAGGACTATCTTGATAAATATTTTCCAGTATGGTTAATGGTAATTTAGTTGGAGTTAGAGAAGTTATCTAATTAGTAAATCTAAAATATGAAACGAACCATATTTCATCAACAATACAGAAAATAATTCTTTAAAAATAGTTGAAAATATACAGTTTAGATGTAGATGGTAAAGAAATCATTACTAATAAAAATATTTAATGACATAATTAGTAATACTTAGTATATTTTAAATAAGTGTTAAAAATGGAATCATTAAAAAAATTATTTATATACTCTCTTTTAGTCTAATAATTGTATTGAATAGATGTTCGGAAAAAATATATAAAAAAAAGAAATTCGCAATTATTACATATAATTTATAAATAATTATTATAGGAATAATTTTAATATTGTCAAATGTATCATTAAAAATAATTCGAAATTAAAATTAAGCCTTAAAGAAAGATTTAAATATCATCAATTTTGTTTTCTTTTTCACAAAAAATTATTACTATCTTAGCTACTGATCAAAATACCTAAAGACATGAATATAAAATTACGGCTAATTATTCTAGTTTTTCTACAATATTATATATGGGGTGCTTGGTTGATTTCCTTAGGAGGATATGCAGGATTGCCTGTTAATGAAGGTGGATTAGGATTTACTGGAATTCAAATTGGCAGTTTATTTGCAACTATGGGATTTACTTCACTTTTTATGCCCGGTTTACTTGGTATAGTTGCTGATCGTTGGTTAAATGCTGAAAAGGTATTAGGAATAAGTCACATTTTAGCAGCCATATTTATCTTTATGGCATCACAAGTTAAAGAATATCATATATTCTATCTTTATCTGTTTTTGCATACCTGTTTTTATATGCCAACAATTTCATTGACTAATTCAGTTTCTTATAATGCTCTTGAAAAAAATGGATTAAATTCAGTAAAAGATTTTCCTCCCATACGAGTATGGGGTACCGTAGGCTTTATTGCTGCAATGTGGACGGTAGATTTCTTAGGTTTTGCAAGAAATTCAGTGCAGCTTTTTATCAGCGCGGGGGCGGGAATTATTATGGCTCTATATTCTTTCACTATGCCGAATACCCCTCCAACCAGAAATAATAACAATAAAGGATTGGTACATGCTTTAGGTTTAGATGCCTTTGTTTTATTAAAAAATAAAAAAATGGCTATATTTTTCTTTTTCTCCATGCTATTGGGTTGCTCTTTACAAATAACCAATGCTTTCGGTGGACCATTTCTAGATAGTTTTAAATCTACTTATCCAAATTCATTCGGCGTTAAGCATCCTAATCTTTTATTATCCATATCACAAATATCTGAAACCTTATGTATTTTATTAATTCCTTTCTTTTTACAAAAATTTGGAATTAAAAAAGTGATTATGATTAGTATGTTTGCCTGGTTTTTACGATTCGGTTTATTCGGTTTAGGAAATCCTGAAAATAAAATTTATCTTTTAATTATCTCAATGATTGTATATGGAATGGCTTTCGATTTTTTCAATATATCCGGATCATTATTTGTAGACAACGAAACAGATAAAAGCATTCGTTCCAGCGCTCAAGGTTTATTTATGATTATGACTAATGGATTAGGTGCAATTTTAGGAAGTTATGGAAGTGGATGGGTAGTTGAACATTTTACTGTAAATGGTATAACAAATTGGCCATATGTTTGGTTTACCTTTGCTACTTATTCTTTAATTATATTTATTATTTTTCCTTTTGTTTTTAATCCTAAAAAATCATCCAAATAATTATAGTATATACTTTAATGTTTTTCCAAATATCCACCCTGTTAAAATCCCTATAAATGTACCTGTAAGAATATCTAGAGGAAAATGAACTCCTACATATATTCTACTATATGAAACTAATAAAGCCCAGGAAAATAATAAAATTGGTGCATATTTATGGTTTCTATAAAAAAGAATGGATAAGTAAGTAGCTAAAGCAAACGAATTAGCAGCATGAGCAGAAAAATAGCAATAGGATCCTCTGCATTTTTCGATAACCAATCTAAACAATCCATCCAATTCAGGATTTCTACAAGGTCTAGGACGCTGTATCCAATTTTTAAATATAGAAGATGTCGTATCGCTTAGTAATATCATAATTCCAATGCTTGCTCCGATTATAAAGACTTTTTTCCAACCATATTTCTCCCATATCACTAAAAAAATAAAAACATAAGTTGGAATCCAATAGTATTCATTAGTAATAAGTAACCAAAAAGAATCAAACTTAGGGGTTCCTAAATTATTTAAATATAAAAATAATTTTACGTCCCATTCTATTAAATTATCCATCATTTTCTTTTAATAGGACCATCGATAGTATCATCCAAAAGATCATTCAAATTATTAGTAACTTCGTTCGATGTTTTATCCATATTTTTTTTAGCCTCACTTATCTCGTCTTCAATTTGTTTGACAGCCCCATTATCATCTATCTGAGACATAACTTCTCTTTTTATATTATCGGTAGCATCCTTCATAGCACGTACTCCTTGGCCTAAGCCTCTAGCTATTTCAGGGATTTTATCCGGACCAAATAATAATACTACAACCAATAATATAACTATAATTTCTCCAAAACTCACTGTATATAGATTTAATTTTTACAAATTTACAACTTTATCAAATGTATTTTTCTTATTTAATAAATATTTAATTATTATCAAACCATTCTTTTATAAATTATCAAATATTTAATAATATCATTTATAAATCACCTTTTATTTATTCATAAGTAATAATTTATATAAATTAAAAAGGATCTTGAATAACAAGATCCTTTTTAACTATATTTTTTTAGTTATTTATTTTACAGATGAAGATAATTTAGGATTAGATGCTTCTTTATCATATTTGTATCTAGTTAAATCGTAAGATAAAGAAGATGCAATGTAAATTGAAGAATACATACCAAAAGTAAAACCTAAAAATAAAGCGAACATAAACCCTTGTAAAGTCTCACCTCCAAAGAAGAAAATAATTACTGTTACCATAATAGTGGATACTCCAGTATTAATAGTTCTTCCTAAGGTATGATTAATGGCATCATTATACAATTCTTCCAATGTCATAAGATGATGAGCATTATTTTTCTTATTTTCTCTAATTCTATCAAATACAATTACAGTATCATTAATAGAATATCCAATAATTGTCAGAATCGCAGCAATAAAAGATTGATCGATTTCAACTGAAAAAGGAATAATCTTCAACCAGCTCAATACAGAAAATGCCCCCATGACCACAATTGAATCGTGTAATAAGGCAGCAACAGCTCCTGTAGACATTTGCCAATTTCTAAATCTTACCAAGATATATAGGAAAATACCTGCTAATGCAATGGATACGGCAATAACACCGTTTCTAACAATACCACTTGCTACAGTAGGACCAACCTCTGAACTGGATTGAATACCATAAGGCGAACCTTTAACAAAATTATCTTTAGAATAATTGGTAGGTAGATATTTTTTTAATCCTGAATATAGCTTTTCACGTATTACAACATCAATATTTGGATCATTACTATCCATACCATATTTGGTTGTGATCCTTACTTGGTTACCTTCCCCATACTTTTTAGCATTTATATTGGATGACTCACCTTCGTTAGTAAATAATTTCTCTAAAGAAGCAGTAACCTCCTCAGGATATATATTTTTTTCCAATTTAATAACATAGGTTCTTCCTCCCGTATAATCGACACCTTTATCAAAGCCTTTAGTAAACATTGATACAAGTGCAACAACCATTATAATTAATGAGAAAATATATGCATATTTTCTTTTTTCCATCCATTTAAAATGGACATTAGTAAACCAATTTTTAGTTATACTAGTTGCAAGAGAAAAGTTTTTACCTTTTTCCATTGAGCCGTAAATAAACATACTAGTAATGAAAATTGCTGTAAACAATGTACAGAAAATTCCTATAACTAAAGTAACTGCAAATCCTTTTATTGGTCCGGTACTAAATAATAAAACAATTCCAACAATTAAAGTTGTTAAGTTTCCATCTATAATCGCTGCTAGCGCATGTTTTTGCCCTTCCATGAAGGCCTGCTTTAAAGGTCTGCCTCTTCTTAATTCTTCTTTAACCCTTTCAAATATAATAATGTTAGCATCTACTGCCATCGCCATGGAAAGTACCATACCTGCTATTCCCGGAAGAGTTAAAACAGCTCCCGTTGAAGCCATAATTCCTATTAAATAGAATAAATTTAATATTAAAGCTATATTAGCATATAAACCAGCTTTTCCATAATAGAATATCATCCAAGCTAGTATAAATACATAAGAAACAACTATAGATAGTAAACCATTATTTATAGATTGCTGTCCTAAAGTCGGACCTACAACTTCCGATTGAATGATTTTAGCTTTAGCAGGGAGATTTCCCGATTTTAAAACGTCAACCAAGTCATTAGCTTCTCTTTCTGTAAAATTACCACTAATTACGGATTGACCATTAGGAATAATCGAATTAACATTAGGTGCAGTATATACTACATCATCTAAAACTACAGCAATAGGTTTACCTATATTTTTCTCAGTCATACCTTTCCAAACCAAAGCACTTTCCGGCCCCATTTGCATACCAATTTGTATCCTATTAAACTGATCAAAAGTTAAACTTGCCTCAGTTACCGCTCCCACTAAAGGTGCTTTATTATTTTTGGTTCCTCTAATAGCATATAATTCAAGTTCATTATTTGATTTAGAATCTGGTTTAGATGCCCAAAGTAGTTTTATGTACCGAAGACCTACCGGTAATAATTTTTTAGCTTTATCTGAATATATAATCTTATTAATAGCAGCAGTGTCCGATAATTTTGCAACGGCTAAAGCATTTGATCTATTTGACAGTTTTAATAAACTTGTTAATTTATTGTCTGCAATTTTTTGATTCACGTCCATTATATAGGCCCAAGCTGTAGGTTGGTCATAAACTTCCCAAAATTCTAATCTTGCAGAAGTTTGCAGCAATTTTTTAACTCGATCTGCATCAGTCACTCCCGGAAGCTCAACTAAAATTCTTCCCGTCCCTGGAACACGTGCTATATTGGGTTCGTCAATATTTAATTTCTTTATACGAGCTCTAATAACATCTATAGCTTTAGTTACTTTAGACTCTATAACTCCAGAAATATATTTTTCAACATCTTCATCAGTAGTATTATGTTGAATTTGATTTGCTAAATCTCTTGTACCAAAAACTTCAGGAGAAGATAATTGTAAATTTGACTGATTCAATTCGATTTTAGCTACTTGAAATGCTTTGAAAAAATTTGAGGTATAAGTATTCCTAGATTTAACTTCTTCAGAAGTAGCAATCTCTAGCGCTTTTCTAAATACAGGATTTTCAGAATTATCAGCTAAATCTAAAAGCAAATCTTTTTCGGAAATTTCAAGCAATAGATTGAGACCTCCTTTAAGATCTAACCCTAACTGCATTTCATTTTTCTTAGCATCATAATAATTCATCTTGACAATTCCGAGATTCAAAGTGTCTTTAGCTAATTTTTCCAACTCAGCTCTTCTACTCGCCTCCGTTCCGTTAGATAAACTATTTGCTTTTGATTCTATACGATTAACATATAATGTAGGAAATAATTCCGCTAAACATATTAATCCAAGAACAATCGCAAAAAATTTAACAAGTCCTTTTCCTTTCATTGGTAAGTTTTAATTATAATAATGTATTTTTCATTTAATTTGCAAATATAACAGTCTCTTTGATGACTAGCAATTATTTATATATTTTTTTACTAATTAAAATAATTACATTGAGGAATATATATAAATTTTAGAAAAATAATTATAAATAAAAAATATAAAAATTAATTTTATATAACAATGCCGTTTTATATTTGTATTTTAAACAATTATGGAAAAAATAGAAATTGAAAAAGCAGTTGAAATTTTAAAAAAAGGCGGAATAATTCTTTATCCCACCGATACTATATGGGGAATCGGATGCGATGCTACCAATGTAGATGCTATTGAAAAAGTTTTCAAAATAAAACAAAGAGATAAAACTAAAAATTTAATTATACTTGTGGAGTCCGAAAGACGATTGCAAGAATATGTTAATGTTCCATCATTGGCTTGGGATTTAATTGATTTGTCAAACAAACCTTTAACCATAATATATGATAATCCTCAAAATTTACCTAAAACACTTATTTCAGATAAAAATACAATAGGAATTCGTTTAACACACGATCCGTTTTGTAAAAAATTAATTTCAAAACTCAATAAACCAATAGTTTCCACTTCTGCAAACATAAGTGGTGAATCTTCTCCTGAAAATTTTTCATCAATTTCCTCCAAAATTTTGGAAGGTGTAGATTATATAATAAATTTGCGCCACGAAGAAATTAAGAAATACGCATCATCTTCGATAATACAACTATCTGAAGATGGGCGAATTAAAGTAATTAGAGAATAGTAATTAGATGAATTTAACTCACGCAATACAAAATCCTATTTTTAAATTGATATCAAATGTTGTTTCTAAAAAGAATCAACAAACTTTTGTCATAGGAGGATTTGTTCGTGATCTTCTTCTTGAAAGACCGAAAATTAAAGATATTGATATCGTTACGGAAGGTAGTGGCATTGAATTAGCCTTAGCTATTGCGGATGAATTAAAGTCTAAGCCTAAAGTATCCATTTTCAAACGATTTGGAACAGCTATGATACATATTAAAGATTATGATGTGGAATTTGTCGGAGCAAGAAAAGAAAGCTATACCTACGATAGTCGTAAACCTTCAGTTGAAAGAGGTACAATTGAAGATGATCAAAACAGAAGAGATTTTACCATCAATACATTAGCTATCAGCTTAAACGAAAATAATTTTGGTGAACTAATTGACCCTTTCGATGGCCTGAATGATTTAAAAAGGAAAATTATACGTACCCCTTTAGAACCAAGAATTACTTATTCTGACGATCCATTAAGGATGATAAGAGCTATTCGCTTCGCTACTCAATTAAATTTTAGCATAGAATCGTCATCTTTTCATGCTATCAAACAAAATGCAGAACGTTTTGATATATTATCTAAAGAAAGAATTACCGACGAATTCAATAAAATTATGATGGCTGCACAGCCAAGCATCGGTCTAAAATTATTATATGAAGTACAACTTCTACAACGTTTTTTACCCGAATTAACAGACTTGCAAGGTATTGAAGAAGTAGAAGGTCAAAAACATAAAGATAATTTTTACCATACATTAGAGGTGGTTGATAATATAAGTAAAAATACAACTAATCTATGGCTTAGATGGGCAGCTTTATTACATGATATTGGAAAAGCACGTACAAAAAAATTCGATAAAAAAATAGGTTGGACTTTTCACTCTCATGAATTTGTCGGAAGTAAAATGGTACTGTCTATTTTTAAAAGGCTTAAATTACCACTTGGTGACCCTTTAAAATACGTTCAAAAATTAGTTCAGAATAGCTCACGACCTATATCACTTATCACTGATGAAGCATCAGACAGTGCACTAAGAAGATTATTATTTGATATGGGCGATGATTTAGAAGATTTATTTTTACTTTGTAAAGCCGATATAACTACTAAAAATTTAAAAAAACAAACGCGTTTTAAACAGAATTTTGATTATGTAGAAGAAAAAATTAAAGAAGTTGAAGAAAAAGATAAAATTAGAAATTTTCAGCCCCCAATCACCGGACATGACATTATGGAAGCTTTCGAAATAATTGAAGGAAAGCAAATAGGAAACATTAAAGAAGCAATCAAAGAAGGAATATTAGAGGGTACTATAAAAAATGATTATAAAAACTCATATAACTATATGTTACAATTAGGAAAAAAATTAAATTTAAAACGAAAAAGCTAGACTATATGATTTATAAGATTAGAGTAATTCTTGAAACTGAAGGGGACGTTTTTCGAGATATTGAGATTAAGGATTTGCAAACTTTGTGGAATTTATATGAAGGTATCAAAAGTGCTTTTAGTTTACAAGGTGATGAATTAGCTTCATTTTATAAGTCCGATGATAATTGGACACAAGGAAAGGAAATTCCTTTAGAAGATATGGATGAAGATGGGGAAGGAGAAACCATGTCTGATATTTATATCAATGAAGCTTTCACTAAAGTTGGAGATAAAATGCTGTTCGTCTACGACTTTATGAAAATGTGGTCTTTTTATGTGGAACTATTAGAAGTTATTGATAGAAAAGCTATCGGCGTATATCCTTTAACTGTATATCGCTTTGGAAAAATGCCGTTAAAAGCTCCTGATAAAAAGTTTATTTCTCCATCCAATATTGATGATTTCAGTGAGGTAGAAGACGTTGATATGAATATTAAATTTGATGACGATGATGATTCCTATGAAGATGATGATTCTTATGAAGATGAAGAACTTATAGATGACGACGAATTATAAAAATAAAAAAAGGAAATTAAAATAATTTTAATTTCCTTTTTTAAATTTATAAAGTTATCTATATATTTTGTTTCAAATAAGATCTTAATTAAAGATCGTATTCGTATTTTCTATCCAAAACAAAATCTTCCATAAATTTTGTCGTATAATCTCCTTTAAGGAAATTAGGATCATCCATAAGTTGCCTGTGTAATGGAATGGTAGTTTTTACTCCTTCAATATAAAACTCATCTAATGCTCTCTTCATTTTTATAATTGCTTCATCTCTAGTAGGAGCGGTAACTATTAATTTAGCTATCATGGAATCGTAAAATGGTGGAATTGTATATCCGGAATATACATGAGTATCAACTCTAACTCCATTTCCACCTGGTATATTTAGCGTAACAATTTTTCCTGGTGAAGGGCGAAAATCATTATAAACATCTTCCGCATTAATTCTACATTCTATAGAATGTCTTTGAGGATAAAAATTATTTTTAGGAACTTTAGCTCCGGCAGCTAATTCTATTTGAAGTTTTAATAAATCTAAATCGGTAATTTGTTCTGTAATGGGATGTTCTACTTGAATTCTTGTATTCATCTCCATAAAATAGAAATTTTTATATTTATCAACTAAAAATTCAATAGTACCCACTCCTTCATAACCGATATATTCAGCTGCTTTAACAGCGGCATCTCCCATTTTTTTGCGTAAATCTTCAGTAATAAATGGAGAAGGTGTTTCTTCTGCCAATTTTTGATGACGTCTTTGTACTGAACAATCTCTTTCAGACAAATGAATGGCTTTGCCATACTTATCACCCGCTATTTGGATTTCAATATGTCTAGGTTCTTCAATAAGCTTTTCCATATACATACCTCCATTCCCAAATGCAGCTTCAGCTTCTTGAACAGCGGAGTCCCAAGAACTTTTTAGATTTTCTTCTTTCCATATTGCTCTCATTCCTTTTCCTCCCCCTCCTGCAGTTGCTTTAAGCATTACAGGATAACCTATTTCTTTAGCAATTTTGACAGCATCTTCATAAGACGCTATTAATCCATCTGAGCCAGGTACAGTTGGAACTCCAGCTTCTTTCATGGTTGCTTTGGCAGAAGCCTTGTCCCCCATTCTTTCAATATTTTCGGGAGTACCACCAATGAATTTAATACCCATCTTTTGACAAGACCTTGAAAAATTTGCATTTTCTGAAAGAAATCCATACCCCGGATGAATAGCATCTGCATTAGTAACTTCTGCAGCTGCTAAAATATTAAGTTGTTTAAGATACGAGTTTTTACTTGCTGCTGGTCCAATACATACTGCTTCATCAGCAAATCGTAGATGCAAACTTTTGGCATCTGCCGTAGAGTAAACAGCAACGGTTTTTATACCCATTTCTTTTGCTGTTCTAAGAATACGCATGGCTATCTCACCTCTATTAGCAATCAAAATCTTTTTAAACATACACTTTGACTTTTAATTTTGATTAATTTAATTAAGATGGATCAACTAAAAATAAAGGTTGGTCAAATTCTACTGGAGAAGCATCATCTACTAAAAATTTAACAATTTTTCCCGAAACTTCAGACTCTATTTCATTAAATAATTTCATTGCTTCTATCACACAAACAATACTTCCTGCACTTACAGTATCTCCTACATTTACAAACACTTCTTTATCCGGAGACGGTTTTCTGTAAAATGTACCAATCATAGGAGATTTAATAGTTACATACTTAGATGTATCTTCTTCAGCTTGTGAAGATTCAGGTTGATTACTAGTTACAGTTGGCGTAGCTGCTGCTGGATGATTTGCTATCGTTGGCATAGGTCGAGAAACTTCTGGTGCATAAACTATCGAACCGTTATTAGTCTTTATAGAAATCTCGAATTCATCTGTTTTATATGTTACTTCTGCAACATCTGATTTAGATACAAATTTAATTAAATTTTGAATTTCTTTAATGTCCATGAGCTAGAACTTTTAATTTAATTTTCCAAATGTAATGGAAATATATTAATTTTATATAGAAAAAAACCATTTAATTAAAATTTAATTAAATGGTAACATTATTTTATATTTTTATATTCTAAGATTATAGAATTATTCTTCAACTTCTTCTACATTCTTTTCCATAACTACCTTTCCCCTGTAGTATAATTTTCCCTCATGCCAGTGTGCACGATGAAACAAGTGTAATTCTCCGGTTGTTGAACATTTAGCCAATTGAGGAACTGACGCTTTGTAGTGAGTTCTTCTTTTATCTCTTCTTGTAGATGACTGACGTCTTTTAGGATGTGCCATAATTCTTCCTTAAATATTTTTTTAATTTTATATATTATTTGCCTTCTTCATCAGACAGGCCATACTTTTCAAGTAAACTTGTATATTCGTCCTCATATCCTTCAGAATATTTAGGATGAACATGCTTCATTGGTATGGATAAAAGCACGCTTTCATAAATCAATTGAGCGACATTTATGCTATGGGAACCTAATGGTAATATTAAAACTTCCTCATTAGTATCGTCAAAGGCATCACCAAATTTGACTAATGTTTTGATTTCATTCTTTACAACTTGTTCATATTCCTCACCAGAAATATCACATATTAACATCACAACACCTTCAGTTTTTATCTTCAATTCTAAAAACGAAGAATGCTTAATTAGTTCAACATTAACCGTTATTTCTGGCCCTTTGAATTCTTGTGTAAAATCAAACAAATCAAAAAAAGGTTGTTCAATATCCATCGTAAAGCTATGGCTTCCAAGCTTTAATGACGAAAACAAAATATCATAATTGCGTAACCTTTCCATAAATATGGATTGCAAAGTTAAGTATAAGTTCTTAAAACTACAAATTTTAATTCAATTTTAAGTAAATACAGCTATTCAAATATACCTTTTTATAAATTAATATAGTATAAATCCCCTATCACCCTTTTAGTATTGAAAAAGTAGCATTATTCTATTAAAATTTGTAAATTTGTAAGAGAAATTGTGCAATTAAAATGAAAGATTATGCTTTTTATTCCGGATTAGGTATTCAGCTTATGGTAACTATCCTACTATTTGCAGGAATAGGGCATTATCTTGATGAACAATATCTATCCATGAAGCCACTATTTACAATAATTTTCACTTTATTGGGAATAGCTATTGGACTAATTACTATCATTCGTCAAATATTGAGAAAACAAAGATGAAAATATAAATCATAGTTTCTTTTAAATATATAATGAAATATGAAAAAAGTCATACACATGGATTGTGATTTAAAAATGAGTATATTTGCATATTTATGAATCTGAATAATATGATAAAACTTGCAGTTAACTTTTTAGTTTTAGTTTTTACCTTAAACTTCACATTTGCTGAAGGCACAAAAAATAATGATTCAGAAACATTTAACCCCACTGAAACTGCGATGCATCACGTGAAGGATGCTCATCAATTTGAAATTTGGGGCGAAGATGTCACCCTTTATTTGCCTGTTATTCTTTGGACTGATAAGGGTATTGTTACCTTTTCTTCAAAAGAATTTAAGGGAGATGATAACGGAGAAGTTATTATAGAAAAAAAGGGAATGAATTTTGTAAAGTTCCACGAAAAGATATATTATGCAAATACAAGAAAAAATAATGCCGGTGAATATATAATTGAGTCATCTAAGATTATGCATCTTGATGATCAACATCATCCGATCAATAAAGCACCCTTAGATTTTTCTATAACTAAAAATATTTTTTCCATGTGGCTTTCGCTATTAATACTGCTTGTTGTATTTATTACAGCAGCTCGATATTATAAATCGAGTGCATACAATGGAGTTCCTAAAGGAGTAGCTGCAGTAGTCGAACCTTTAGTAGTATTTGTGAAAGATGAAATAGCTATCCCTAATATAGGAGAAAAAAAATATAAAAAATACATGCCCTATCTACTAACGGTATTTTTCTTTATATGGTTAAATAACGTTATGGGATTAATTCCTTTTTTCCCATTTGGAGCTAATCTAACTGGAAATATCGCAGTAACTTTTACATTAGCGGTTATCACATTTATAATAACCAATATTAGTGGAAATAAAAATTACTGGAAACATATATTCTGGACTCCCGGAGTACCCGTTCCCATGAAACTATTTTTAGCACCTATAGAAGTTATTGGTATTTTTACAAAACCATTTTCTCTAATGGTACGATTATTTGCTAATATAACTGCTGGACACATAATAATTATAAGTTTAATATCACTAATTTTTATATTCAAATCATATTTTGTAGCCCCGGTTTCTGTCGTTGCAGTTGTCTTTATAAGTGTAATCGAAATTTTAGTTACCGCTTTACAAGCATATATATTTACAACCTTGTCTGCCCTATACTTTGGTATGGCAACAGAGGATAGTCATGAAGAACATTAATTTTTAATACATAATAATATGGGAATGTCAGTAATAGGAGCAGGCTTAGCTGCTATTGGAGCAGGGATTGGAATTGGTCTTATCGGAGGAAAAGCGATGGAAGCAATTGCAAGACAACCTGAAGCTCAAGGTAAAATTCAAGCTTCTGCATTAATCTTAGCAGCATTAGTTGAAGCAGTTGCATTATTTGCAATTGTTGTATCGTTGATTAAGTAAGAAGAAAAATATTAGAAAACTCGAAATGATAACGGTTGGTTATTCGAGTTTTCTTTTAATAATTTAGGTAAACTCTTTTATAAAAAGTTAAAAAGATATAAAATATGGATTTATTAACTCCTTCAATCGGCTTAATATTTTGGATGACCATTTCCTTTATAGTTTTATTAATTATTTTAAGGAAATTTGCATGGAATCCCATTTTAAAAGCCTTAGAAAACAGAGAGAATTCAATACAGAAATCTTTAGATGAAGCAAAAAATGCGCGAGAAGCTATGGCAAAACTTACCTCTCAGAATGAGCAGATTTTGAAAGAAGCTCGTATGGAAAGAGACGCCATATTGAAAGAAGCTCGCGAAATTAAAGATAAAATTGTCAGCGAAGCAAAAGATGAAGCTATAGCAGAGGGTAACAAAATTATTCAATCTGCAAAAGATACTATCAATGCTGAAAGAATATCTGCCATTAATCAAATAAAAAGTGAGGTAGCAGATTTATCCATCGATATAGCAAAAAAAATTCTTCAAAAAGAATTATCTAATCCTGAAGAACAAAAAAAGCTTATAGAATCATTAGTTAACCAAGCTAAATTGAACTAATATGTCAGTTGTAAAACTCGCCAAACGTTATGCAACCGGATTATGGGAATATGCTTTATCTTTAAATGAAGGCGAAGCAATCGTTAAAGAAATGCATTCTTTAACTGACTTAATCAGACAGAGTAAAGATTTACAATTTTTTTTAAAATCTCCGATTATTGAAACCCCTAAAAAGGTTCAAATCATAAATGAGATTTTTAAATCTTTTTCCCCTACTTCTCGTAATTTTATCACTCTTGTTGTAAAACATAAAAGGGAAAATGATTTATTGGAAATAGCACAACAAGTTTTGGAATTGTACGATAAATATAATGGTATACAGCGTGTAGAAATAGTTTCTACCTTTCTATTAGATAAAGAAACAACAAGTCAAATTTTAAATACCTATCCTAAGATCAATCAAGAAAAAGCAATAATCGAAAATAAAATTGATGAATCATTGATCGGAGGATATATTTTACGTATTGATGACCAGCAAATTGATGCTAGCGTAAAATCAGAATTAAATAATATTCAGAAAAAATTAAGTAATAAAATATTTTAATATTTTACCTATAACTTATAAATATAGACCACAATGGCAGATATAAAACCCGCAGAAGTTTCTGCAATCTTAAAACAACAATTATCAAATTTTGATCAAAATATTTCCCTTGACGAAGTAGGGACTGTTTTACAAGTTGGTGACGGTATTGCACGGATTTATGGACTTAGTAATGCAGAACAAGGAGAACTTGTAAAATTTTCCAATGGTTTGGAAGGAATGGTTCAGAATTTAGAGGAAGATAATGTAGGAGTAATTCTATTGGGTAAATCCAACGGTATTAAAGAAGGAGATATCGTTAAAAGAACTAAAACCATTGCCTCTATTGATGTAGGGGAAGGCATGATAGGAAGAGTTGTTGATACCTTAGGGGCTCCCATAGACGGAAAAGGACCGATTACCGGAGATTTGTTTAGAATGCCTTTGGAAAGAAAAGCTCCCGGAGTATTATTTCGTCAGCCCGTAAATGAACCTTTACAAACAGGTATTGTAGCTATAGATTCAATGATTCCCATAGGAAGGGGACATAGAGATTTAATAATTGGAGATCGTCAAACCGGTAAATCAACGGTAGCTATCGATACTATTCTTAATCAAAAAGAATTTTATGATCAGGGAAAACCTGTTTATTGCATTTATGTTGCTATAGCTCAGAAAGCTTCTACAGTTGCACAAATCGTAAAAACTTTGGAAGATAAGGGAGCAATGGCATATACCGTAGTAGTTGCAGCTAATGCATCAGACCCTGCCCCTATGCAGGTTTATGCTCCCTTTGCCGGAGCTTCTATTGGAGAATTTCTTAGAGATACTGGAAGATCTGCATTAATAATTTATGATGACCTTTCAAAACAAGCAGTTGCTTATCGTGAAGTTTCTCTATTATTAAGAAGACCACCGGGTCGTGAAGCCTATCCTGGAGATGTTTTCTATTTGCATTCGCGGCTATTAGAACGAGCTGCTAAAATTATTAATAATGATGAAGTAGCCTCTAATATGAACGATTTACCGGACTCTTTAAAGGGTATAGTAAAAGGTGGAGGCTCCTTAACTGCTCTCCCAATTATTGAAACACAAGCCGGAGACGTTTCTGCTTATATTCCAACGAATGTGATATCTATTACAGATGGACAAATATTCTTAGAATCAGATTTATTCAATTCAGGGGTTAGACCTGCAATCAACGTTGGAATTTCTGTATCTCGAGTGGGTGGTTCTGCGCAGATTAAACCTATGAAAAAAGTATCGGGAACTCTTAAGATCGACCAAGCTCAGTTTCGTGAATTGGAAGCATTTGCTAAATTTGGTTCTGATCTAGACCCTGCTACTGCTGCAGTTATTGCTAAAGGCGAAAGAAATGTGGAAATTTTGAAACAATCTGTAAATTCGCCAATGCCTGTAGAAGAGCAGATTGCCATCATATATGCCGGAACTCAAAATTTACTACGGGAAGTTCCTGTAAATAAAGTTCAGGATTTTAAAAGAAATTTGACGGAGACATTACGTACTCAACATGCAGATTTATTACAAACTTTAAAAGCCGGAAAAATTGATGACACTATAACGTCTTCTTTAGATAAAATCATAGCTGGAGTTGTTAAAAATTATTCTTAAAAAAAATAAAAGACGATAATAGAAAATGGCAACATTAAAAGAAATACGAAATCGAATTGCATCAGTAAATTCTACCATGCAAATTACAAGTGCAATGATGATGGTTTCTTCTTCTAAACTGAAAAGAGCTCAGGATGCAATTTTAAGGCTACGTCCTTATTCAGAAAAAATGCAGGAACTATTATCCAATGTTAGTTCTTCTTTTGATAACGATTCGGGAGGAGCTGAATACATAAAAAAAAGAGAACTTAAAAAAGTTTTACTTGTTGTCATTACTTCTAATAAAGGATTGGCAGGAGCTTTCAATTCAACTGTAATTAAAGCAGTTAAAAATCTTTTGGACAATGAGTATAAAAATATTCAAGTGGATATTTTAACTATAGGCAAAAACGGATATGAAAACTTAAAAAAAGTAGTATCAGTTTATAAAAACAGTAGCTCACTTTGGGATGCACCTACTTATGAAAATACCTCAGCTATATCTGATGATTTAATGAACAAATATGTATCTGGAGAATATGACAGAATAGAGTTAATTTATAACCGATTTAAAAATGCCGTTGTACAACTTTTACAAGTAGAACAATTCTTGCCTATTGAACTACCTGAAACTACTAATAATACTTCTACGGTAAATGATTATATTTATGAGCCGTCTAAAGAAAGCATTTTATCACACCTTATTCCTACCTCTTTAAAAACTCAACTTTTTAAAGCTATTTTGGATTCTAATGCGGCAGAACATGGAGCAAGAATGTCTGCGATGCAAGCAGCCACAGATAACGCTAAATCATTAAAAAGTCAATTATCTATATCTTATAATAAAGCTCGACAAGCCTCTATTACTAATGAATTAATTGAAATAGTGAGCGGCGCACAAGCATTGGAAAATTAAAATTCATTTGTTTATATAAAAAAAGGTTACCTAAATTGGTAACCTTTTTTGTTTTTATCCAGATTTGGTTCAAATTTTGAGAGACTAAAAACAGTTAAAAATTGAATAATGAATAATTTTGCTTTTGTTAATCCTGTAAAAATTTTGTTTGGAAAGAATATGATTTCCGAAATAACAAAAGAGATACCTTCACACTATAAAGTTTTAGTTATATACGGAGGAGGTAGCATCAAAAAAAATGGTGTTTATGATCAGGTAAAAAATGCATTAAAAGACTATCAGTGGTTTGAATTTTCAGGTATTGAGCCTAATCCTCATTATGAAACTTGTATGCAAGCAGTAGAGGTAATAAAACAGAAAAATATTGATTACATTTTAGCTGTGGGTGGCGGATCTGTTATTGATGCTACAAAATTTATTGTTGCTGCCGCTTGTTTTGAAGAAGGTGATCCATGGAGAATTCTTGCAGATAAGCCGAATGTGGTAATTAATAAAGCGCTTCCATTTGGAACAATATTGACTCTTTCTGCTACTGCATCGGAAATGAATGCGGGAGCTGTCATTACTAAAAAAGAAACCCTTGAAAAATTGTCATTTAGTTCTCCCCTTGTCTACCCTAAGTTTTCCGTTTTAGATCCAAGTGTTACTTTCACACTTCCTCCTGTGCAAATCAGTAATGGAGTTATTGATTCGTTTGTACATGTAATAGAACAGTATTTAACCTATCCTGTAAATGGTTTATTACAGGATTTTATGGCAGAATCCATATTAAAAGTATTGATTATTGATGGTCCTAAAGCATTAAAAGACCCTTTAAACTATGATATTCGCGCAAATCTAATGTGGGCTTCCACCTGGGCATTGAACGGTTGGATTGCTTGCGGGGTTCCTCAAGATTGGTCTACGCATTTGATTGGTCATGAGTTAACCGCTTTTTATGGAATTGATCATGCACAAACACTAGCAATAGTATTGCCCGGAGTCATGAAATTACAGAAAGAAGAGAAAAAAGAAAAAATACTTAGATTAGGAAGAGAAGTTTTTTCTTTGCAATCCGATTCTACGGAAGAATTAATAAACGATTCCATTACTGCTGTTGAAAGCTTTTTTCATAGTATGAATATTAAAACCAGACTTTCCGATTACAATTTAGGAGATGATGCTATCCAAAAAATTTATGACCGAATGGAAAAAAGAGAATGGAAATTAGGAGAACACAAAAACATTACGGCAAATGAAGTTAAGAAAATATTAGAATTAAGAAAGTAAGAAAATATCAATTAGTTAAAATCAGGATATGACTATCCTGATTTTTTATTCTTTCAAGAGATAAGTAAATTAAAATTTTTAAATCTCTATCCTTTTAAAATGATTAAAATACTTTATAGTATTTTGAGGATAGCGCAATAACTTAATAGATAAGATTTTATAATTAATAATTCAAATTTGATATAATTTTACTTCAATTTATTGATCAATTATCTTCATGGCAAAACCTATGATTTCATCCGTGTTTAGATAGTTAAACCAATGCACAGATTCATCTTTTCTATACCAGGTTAACTGTCTTTTGGCATATCTACGACTATTTTTCTTTATTTCTTCTATAGCAAATTCTAATGAAATATTCCCATCGAGATACTCAAATAATTCTTTATATCCGACCGTTTGAAGGGCATTCTTATGCCTATAATTTTTTAAAGAAATCACTTCTTCTAATAGACCATTTTCAATCATTAAGTCTACCCTTTTGTTTATTTTATCGTATATAATTTCTCGAGGAGCCGTTAATCCAATTTTTACGGTAGAAAAATTTCTTTTTCTTAGTAAATTATTTCTAAAGGAACTGTAAGGTCGACCGGTCCCCCTGAAAATTTCCAATGCTCGTATCATGCGCGTAGGATTGTTACAATCTACTTCTGCATAATATTCTGGATCATTCTTTTTCAATTCATCTTGTAAATAATCTAAGCCTTTTTCTTGAAATTCCTTAATTAATTCTTTTCTGATATTAGGATCTACATCGGGGAAATAATCTAAGCCTTCATTTACCGCTTTTTCATATAGCCCAGAGCCTCCAACCATAATCAATTGATTATACTTATCAAAAAGTTCGGAAATCTTTTTTAGGGCATCTTTTTCAAAATCCCCTACTGAATATTCTTGATCTATACTTAAATTATTTATGAAATGATGTGAAACTAAAGATAATTCTTCTAAGGATGGAGAAGCCGTACCGATTTTCATCTCCCGATAAAATTGTCTGCTGTCACAAGAAATAATTTCCGTATTTAGTCTTTGTGCTAATATAATTGAAAGAGAAGTTTTACCAATTCCTGTAGGGCCAACAATAGAAAATAAAATTTTCATATTATTGTTCAATAATACTAGTATAGTGATTTCGATTTTCCCATACCAAATATTTATCTACTTCCTTAAATAATTTGGAGAAAGCAAAATAGGCGATTGTTAAATCATCCAAAATTCCTATCCCTACCAAAAAATCGGGTATAAGGTCAATGGGAGATATTATATAGAGTAGTAAAAAAGTAAATATAAACAGATTTTTGAAACCTGGCTTATATTTTCCTTTTAAGGACGCTTTTAGCATCCTGAATAAAATAGGAATTTTGGATATAAAATTTTTATCCTTAGAAACTATTCCTAGTAAATGTTTTCCTTTCATATCAAGATTCTTGACTGACTAATAAAAATCAATTTTTATTCCAAAACCTAATCTCTGCCACATTTACAATTGGCTCCTCCTCCACATTTTTTCTTTTTGGAAAAAAAAGTATCCTTAAATAGTTTTATCAAATACCATACGGCAAATAGTAAAGTAATTGTCACAAATGTATATTGAAGATAAATATTCACAATCAGTTGACTATTTAGATTAAATCTATGCAAAGATACCGTTTTTATTTTAAATTTTTATTTTAAAAATGATTAGTTGCATTTCAATATTGTAATGGTTTTCAACCAAAAAAACTTATTTTTGTAGAAATTTAGATTTTTTTTATTATGTTTAATAAAGAAGACGAAGAACTTGAACATTTTTCACATACAGAATACACACCTATTCGATCGGATGCATTTGTTTTATCTCCTGAAGAAAAGCAAAAAGCTATTCAGGATCATTTTGCTAAGATCATGCAAATTCTTGGCTTGGATATGAATGATGATAGTTTGAAAGATACGCCTAAAAGAGTTGCAAAAATGTACGTTAATGAAATTTTTGGAGGTCTACTTCCCGAAAATAAACCCGAAGTATCTACATTCAAAAATAGTTATAAGTATCGTCAAATGTTGATTGAAAAAGACATTACTGTTTATTCAACCTGTGAGCATCATTTTCTGCCTATTATAGGAAGAGCTCATGTGGCATATTTTTCAAACGGAAAAGTCATCGGTTTATCTAAAATAAATCGAATTGTAAATTATTATTCCAGAAGACCTCAAGTTCAAGAGCGTTTAACCAGACAGATTGTTGAAGCTTTAAAAGAGGTATTGAACACAAATAATGTGGCTTGTGTAATCGATGCTAAGCATTTATGCGTAAATTCCAGAGGAATACAGGATACGGAGAGTAGTACGGTAACCGCGGAGCTAAGTGGCATTTTTTTAAATAATCCGACAACAAGACAAGAATTTTTACATTATATTGGGATTGATTCTCATTTTAAAATTTAATTATGCGTAACTATCTGAATAATCAAATAAAATTATACAATTCTTTACACGGAAAAAAAGAAATATTTACCCCTTTACATGAAGGATTTGTAGGAATGTATATATGCGGACCGACTGTATATAACAAAGTACATTTGGGAAATTGTCGTACTTTTTTATCATTTGATGTAATTAACAGATATCTGCGACATTTAGGATATAAAGTAAGATATGTTAGAAATATTACTGATGCCGGGCATCTTACAGATGATAATTCCGAAGATAAGATATCCAGTCGTGCCCGTTTGGAAAGAATTGAACCCATGGAAGTAGTTCAAAAGTATACGCTTAATTTTCATAAAGTTTTAGACTCATTTAATATGCTTCCTCCGGATATAGAACCTACTGCTACTGGTCATATTGTAGAACAAATAGAACTTATAAAAAAATTAATAGATAAAGGATTAGCTTATGAGATAAACGGCTCAGTATATTTTGATGTCAATAAATTTGATTCGGAAGGGGGAAATTATGGCGAACTGAGTGGAAGAAAGATTGAAGACATGATTGCCAATACTCGCGATTTGGATGGCCAGGGAGAAAAGAGAAATCCTCAAGATTTTGCTTTATGGAAAAATGCTTCTCCTGAACATATTATGAGATGGCCCTCTCCGTGGGGAAATGGATTCCCGGGTTGGCATTTGGAATGTACTGCTATGAGCACCAAATATTTAGGTAAAAAGTTTGATATTCACGGAGGAGGCATGGATCTAAAATTTCCTCATCATGAATGCGAAATAGCCCAAGCGAAAGGCTCTTTTGGTGAAGAACCTGTAAATTATTGGCTTCATACCAATATGCTTACTTTAAATGGACAAAAGATGAGTAAGTCTACAGGAAATACTATTTTACCTGAAGAATTATTTAACGGTAATAATAATTTTATTGAAAAGCCTTTTCATCCGATAATTGTTCGTTTTTTCTTTTTACAAGCTCATTATAGAAGCGTATTAGATTTGTCTAACGATGCAATAGTGGCAGCAGAAAAAGGATTTTTTCGGCTAACATCAGCTATTGAAAAGATACCTTCACTAGATGGTTCAGAAGTTTCAAGCTATAATATTGATGAATGGATTGATAATTGCTATACTGCATTGAATGATGATTTTAATACTCCGGTATTAATTTCTCTTTTATTCGATATAGCTAAACTTATAAATAATTTAGAATTAAAAAATGAAACACTAACCGCTACTGATTTAAATAAATTAAAAACTGCTCTTCATTCTTTTTTTTATGATATTCTCGGATTAGAGCTACTTTCTGATACATTAAACGATAATAGTAAGTTAGATCATGCCATGAAAGTGCTTATTGACTTAAGAACTAAAGCAAGGCTTGAAAAGGACTGGGCATTATCCGATGAAATACGTAATCGTTTATCAGAATCCGGTATTGTTCTTAAAGACGGGAAAGAAGGAACTACTTATGAAATTGAATAATTAAATTATTATAAAACAATGAAAAAATTCGGTTACTTGACAATTATTTTATTTCAGTTAGCTGCATTTTACGGCTGCTCGAAAATAACTAAAAAAGAAACTGCAACTGTTATTGCTCCTGAAAATGTTATGAATGTAGCTGCTTCTAAAAAAGCAAAAGCTAAAATTACCGGTGAACAAAGTGAGGTTTCTATTGCAAATGAAAAGATTAATGTATGGAATATCATTTATAGAGATGATAAAGGAAACTTACATTCTACAATTATCAGAAAAATGCCAGAGGATAAGAGCAAGATTGGTGATTCTTTATCTATCTATTATGATGAAACCAACCCTATGTCCCTTCCTATTTACGAATATCAATATATTGAACTGAGTAAATAAAATTTGATACTCAGTCCTATATAATAACACTTTAAAAATCTTAATTGATAAGTTATAAACCTTTTTGATCGTTTTATGGTAAAAAGATTTTATGCAATTATTTTTTTTATTTTATCCATTTGGATAGGAAAAGCTCAGAAACTTGCTTCAACCGATAGTATAAAAAATATAAAAGTAATTGCTTTTTCAGATTTAAAGGAAATCATTAAAAAGAATGATGACAAACTTTTAGTTGTAAATTTTTGGGCTACTTGGTGCATGCCTTGTGTGATGGAAATTCCGACATTTATGAAAATAAACGAAAAATATAAAAATAATGTTGGTTACAAGATGGTCTTAATTAATTTAAATCAGGGAGAAAATATAGAGTTTGTTAAAAAATTTATTAAAAAATATTCCATAAGTACTGAAGTCTATCTCATAAATGATCTTAAAAATATTGAGGAATGGATTCCTTCAATAGATCCTTCTTGGGCAGGTAGTATACCCGCAACAGCTTTTTATAAGAAGGGCATAAAAATTTTATTCAAAGAACGGTCACTTAATGAAAAGGAACTTGATTCTATAATCAATCAAAATTTATAATTATTTGTATTTTTTTATTTCATAATGTATTAATTTACCCAATTTATCTGTTTGAGGTATTAAAATACAACAATAACTCTTCCTTGTATCAAGTTAATGTTTTCTTTATTCCCGTAATTATTATAAACTCCTAAATTGACATTCGAATAATTAAGCTTAAAACCTATATATTTATTTACATAATAATTTAAGGCTACCGATACATCACTCATCCTTCCTCCTTTTAAAATTTCCGTTTGATAAACCCCATCATTAAGATCCGTATGATCATATCTTACTGCCATTTCAAGAGTTTTACCATCTGGTCTTTTCAATCTTCTGTCTCCTAAATTATATCTATAGGTCTTATCTCCAAAAATTAACACACCGGATTGTATGTAGAATCCACCAGCATTATACGAATGATAATATTTTTTTCTATTAACATGTAAGTTATAATATTCTCCCAATAAAAAAATGGGTCCTGTAGTAGCAAGTAGCTCTGTTACAAATCGGTATTGATCTTTAACATTAGTAATTGTGAAATCTAATGGTTTCTTTTTTTCAACCTTAGTAATAAGATCACCAGAATAATTCATTATTCTTTTGGTTTTATTATTCTCATCTAAACCATCACGATTACCGGTTCTATATTCTCCTGAAATTCCTAGATGTAGAATATTACCGTTAGAGCTTAAAGGATCATAGGAAAATTTACTAACGCAAGCGTATCCTTGATTTCCTTCTTTACTGTTGGAAAGAGCATCATTGTCAGAATAGAATCCACCGCTAACATAGATTCTTTTATTCCATTTAACATAAGTTAGCCCCAGTTGTCGTCCAGACCCGAAAACTTGTGAACTCGATGCGGGAGTCATAAATTTTTGCCAAGCTGTACTTTCCCAGTTTTCCAATCCAAGCTGCTCTCCTGCATACCCTAATTTTACCCATGAATTTTCATTAATATTATAAATTAAATGTATATCTTTAGTATTTACCTTTTTATCTGCAAAACCAAAATCTATTTTCGCATCCCATTTCTTATATTGCATTTTTGTGGTCAAACGCACATCGGATATGGTCATTCCGTTTCCTAACGTTGTTTTATCATCAAAATAAAGAGCTCCATCGAAGGCTATACGACCTCCCATTGTTACTTTAACTTTATCTTCATTATCCGGACCAGTTTTTATTTCCAATGTTTGTGAATTAATAAAATTATCTACAAAAAATAGAGATAAAATATAAAGCAAAATTTTTTTATTCATAATCAGTAAGAACATAAAATATTTCCTCTATACTATTTTTGTACAGAGGAAATAGAACGATTATTATTTCATTTTATAATCTACCGGTTTACCTATAGAACCGCTAGGCATTTGTATTTTTAATAAAGAAGAAATTGTCGGAGCAATATCAGTCATATAAACTTCATCTGAAGTACTACCATGAGGTATTTTCCATCCCATTAATACAAAAGGAATATGCGCATCGTCCGGTCCCCAAGTACCGTGGGTACCTCCTTTGGTAGGATGATATTCCAAATCGTAAGTTCCGGCATCTAAGATTATTTGTATTTCACCTGAATAATCTCTATTATATCCATTAATAATTTTTTCTTTTATATATTGAGGAATTGTAGCAACAGCCACTTTTTTCATATCAACCGCGTATAATACACCTTTTACATCTTGAAGGTAATTGATACATTCTAATTTAAGATCTTCCAGATTTATATTCGCTTCTTTAATTGAAGTATAATTAAAGTTTACTTGATAATTATTAAAATTTCTAACTAAATCGTCTCTTCCAAATTTATTTTTAAGATAATCATTTAACTTCTTTTCATACGGAGTTAATCTATGTAAAGCGCCTGACATCTTATTTTCATTCATAAATTTAGCATTCGGTGTAGCCGCATGATCAGCAGTTAAAAACACTAAATAATTTCCTTTTCCAACTTTTGTATCAAGATATCCTAAGAGATCCGCTATTTCCTGATCTAGCTTTATATATAAATCTTCTGTTAAAATTGAGTTTATAGAAAATTGATGTGCCATTTTATCAGGAGAAGAATAACTGATAGCTAAAAAATCAGTTTCTCCTGTTTTATTATTTCCAAGCTTCTCATTCTCTATTGCCAACTTAGCTATATCTGTAGTAATTGTATTTCCATAAGGGGTATATTGAATCAATTTTACTCCTAAAGATTTCATCATTTGAGAAGTTTTCATCGGGAATGTAAGGTTATCATAGCCTTTAAATCCAATCTCATAACTACCTAATAATTTTATATCCGGACTTTGTATATAAGTGGAAATCGGATAGGTTGGATTCCAATCTTGATTAAGATATTTCTCAGGCATATTTTTAGCATTATAATCCTTTAGCCACTTAGGTAGTTCATTCATGTAATAAGTACTGGTAATCCATTTACCACTTTTAGCATCAAACCAATAAGCTGCGTCAGCTGCATGACCTGCAGGAAGAATGCTTCCTCTATCTTTCAGTGATACACCAATTACTTTTGATCTGAAATTAGTAGCATATTTCAACTGATCTGTTACTGTAGACACTTTCAAATTCTGAGGAGACATTTTTCCAACTTTATTTTCAGGATCATCCAATCCTACTCCTTTAACCTTCGGGTCTTCTGTACAATAAATGCTTCTTCCTGTACTTTGTTCAATAAAATCATTCCCGGCAATACCATGAATTGCAGGTACCGATCCTGAATATACTGTGCTATGTCCAATTGCAGTGAAGGAAGGAATATAATTTAACATACAGTTTTCAAATGAAAAGCCTTCATTTAAAAGCCTTCTAAAACCTGCATTACCATAACGATCATACAATCGATACAAATAATCCCATCTCATTTGATCTACGATAATTCCTACAACAAGTTTGGGCCTTTCGACCTGAGATTTATTTTGCGCCCCTAATGAAGAGTAAACTGTCATTATTGTTAGCAAAATCAGAGTAATTTTTCTTATTTTCATATTTTTATTATAAGTTCATAATCTCACAAATATGGCTTTATATATATTATATAAATTACATACTTTATTTTATGTTTTTATTTTACATATATAAAAAATAAAATAATTTTTTAGAACAAAAAAAGCATTTTTACCTAAAATTTAAAAAACAAAAATAAATAAATTAATTAAAATTAATTATATTATCATAATAAGCATTCATTTACTAGTTTATTTATATGATGTATCCAAATATAAAAAAAATTATAAATTAAATTAATATTTTTTCATATTAATAGAAACACTAATTTATTTTTTAGATTAGTTTAATTAAGCCTTTAATTTTCTTAACGAAATATACTATTTATATATGAAATTATATAGTATTTTCTATTATTATAATTTATTATTAAAAAATAATAAGTAATTTTTCAATAATTGTTTACTATATCGCATAAATAAAAACATATAAGTATGAATATTTATAAGTTATCTATTTTAAAACTTGCTCTTATTTATATTAACTCTCTTTGTAAATCTTAAATAATAAAAAAGATAATTGTATAAGTACAATTATCCCTTTTTTTAATAATTCTAAATAAATCCTTTGTCTACTGATTTCAAAAATTATATCTAATCTTTAACAGGTCAAGTGTTTTTACTTAAACTTAAAAACCAGAGGAGATAAAGCTAATGTAATTGCAATGAGTTTTCATCAATATTCTTTATGAAAGTCTTCGAATGAATTCACCATTTCTAACAACGAATTGTTTTTTAATCGGTTGATCTTTATCTTTGATAAATCTATTTCTAAGATTTCATCGTAATTATATTTTGAATTAGAAAAATGGTAGTGCTTGATCATTTTTTTGTGAAGGAGGAATATATTCTTAAGTATCCTTAATTAATTTTAATTCACAATTTTTAATACAATCCATTGATTGCTTAATAACTATATCAATCATTAATATCATAATCTATAACATTAAAATCTACATTATTATAAACATAAAGATGATTTTTTGTTACAATCTTTTAATTCTCCATAGGGTTGCACATTAAGGGTTGTAAGACATTTTAATACAACTGTTGTAGTTTTGTCTCCTATATTGACGATCGTCATCGTTGGAACATGATCCTAATAAGATTGGAGCTATCCATATTTTGATTTTTTCATATCATTTATTTATGTAAAGCTTTTATTAGTTAATTTTTTACTATTAATCTTACAAAAAATCAGTTTTCGACTTACATTGTATAAAACATAACAGTTATCTATATTCCGTATGAATATTGTCGATAGATGTTTACTATATATGTCTTTTAAATGATAAATGGCATATGATATAGTCTTAGAATTTAATTTAAAGATTTTTCATCATCAGCTAGCTACATGAATTTGATAAAATCTTTGTAACTGTTTATAATTTTTAGTAGGATCTTCAAGACTTTAATCTTTACCTTATTAGATTTAAATATTTTTTTAATTTAGCTCATATATATGTCTGAAATTTTTGGGCTTTTTAATAATATGGAGTGTAAATTCCTCTTATTTATCGAGAGTAAAAAATTTTTCTACTTTTTTATTTCGGTAATATAAATTGTAATCTTCATTTAAATATTTGATGAACTACTGGACAGCCTGATTGTGGTGTTATGGTAAAGGCTTCATCTTCTTGTAAGTTTAAATTCGTAATTTTATATCCTATTAATTACGGAATATCCGACTTGCATGTTTGAAATATTGAAATGTTCTCCGGATACTCTTACAAAATTCTAATTCTTAATTCGAGAATATTCTGTGATTGGTTTGAATTTGTCCTCATCATTATTGTTACATGAATAGGTTAACGTTATTGCAATAACAATAATTAATAGCTTTAATTTTTTCATATTAGTAGTATTATTTGTTTAATAGATTCCATGCTAACTTTAAAAAACAACCAGCCATTACATAATAAACATATTATTAACTTATTCCCCCTATTAACGCAACAAAATAATAACAAATAAATATAGAATATTTACATTATTTACACTAATAAAAAAGGAGAATTATATAATAATTCTCCTTTTAAAAAGTCTATTAATTTTAATTCAATTACGAAAACTATTTAATCATTTTTTTCACTTGTTCATAAACATTTTCTGGTGTAAAACCTAATTTTTGGTCTAATACAGAAGCAGGAGCAGAGTATCCGAAAGAATTCATACCCCAAATTTTACCGCTTTCGCCCACCAATCCTTCTAATGTTACCGGAAGTCCTGCGGTCAATCCGAATTTTCTTTGGCTTTTTGGAAGGATAGACTCTTGATATTCCTTAGGTTGCGCTCTAAATAATCCCTCAGAAGGCACTGAAACAATTCTGCACTTTATTCCGTCTTTTTTCAATAATTCTGCACCTTCCACCAAGGTTGATACTTCCGAACCTGAAGCCAATAGAATTATATCATACCCTTCCTCTTCCTGAACTATATAAGCCCCTTTAGAAGCTTGTAAAGATTCATTATAACGGTCTTTTATGGCCGGTAAATCTTTAATATTTTGACGGGATAAAATCAAGGCTGTCGGTGTATGAATGTTTTCCATAGCTAGTTTCCAAGAAGTAGTCGTTTCCTGTACATCAGCCGGTCTTAAAACCAACATTGAATTACGCCCTTTATGATTTTGCAGCTTTTCCATTAAACGGATTTGTGCTTCTTGTTCAACCGGTTCATGAGTCGGTCCATCCTCTCCTACTCTGAAAGCATCATGAGTCCAAATAAATTTTACTGGTTGCTCCATTAATGCTGCAACTCGTACTACAGGCTTCATATAATCAGAGAAAACGAAGAAAGTTGCACAAGCGGGAATTACCCCCCCATGAAGACTCATTCCTACACATAAACAAGCCATTGTAAATTCTGCAACGCCGGCTTGTAAAAAAGATCCAGAAAAATCATTTTTGGTGAAGGCATGGGTCTGTTTTAAAAACCCATCTGTTTTATCAGAATTGGATAAATCAGCAGAAGATACAATCATATTTTCCACTTGCCTTGCAAGGGCCTCTAAAACGGTTGAGGAAGCCGCACGTGTTGCCGCATTTGGTTTTTGTGTTATACTATCCCAATCAACCTTAGGAGCCAATCCTGAAAACCAAATTTTCATTTTTTCTGCTAATTTGGGATTTTCTTTTTCCCATTGTTCTTTGGCTTTGTTCTTAACTTTTACAATTTCCTGCAATTCTTCTGCTCTTTTTGCATAGAGAGCCTGAACTTCGGGAAAAATAGCAAATGGTTCGTCAGGATTTCCTCCCAAATTGACAATGGTTTTGGATAAATCTCCACCGGCTTCTCCTAAAGGTTGACCATGTGTGGAAACTTTATTTTCAAAAGATTGCCCTTGCGCATCGACAGCTCCTTTTCCCATAATAGTATGTCCTATAATAAGGGTAGGCCTGCTTTTTTCAGCTTTGGCTTCATGTAATGCCTTACGGATTTCAGTAGGGTTATTTCCTTCTATGTTAATAACTTTCCATCCCCAAGCTTCGTATTTTGCCGCAACATTTTCTTGATTTACTTCTTTTACTGTGGTGGAAAGTTGAATTCCATTGGAATCATAGAACATAATCAAATTATCTAAACCTAGATGTCCGGCAATTCTACCTGCTCCTTGAGATACTTCTTCTTGTATTCCTCCATCTGAAATAAATGCATATATGGTCTGCCCCATAACATCTCCCAACCGTGCTTTTAGAAACTTTGCTGCAATGGCAGCTCCCACGGCGTAGGCATGTCCTTGCCCTAAGGGACCGGATGTATTTTCTACTCCTCGCTCTACATCCAACTCCGGATGTCCCGGCGTAACACTTCCCCATTGACGAAAATTTTTAAGATCATCCATAGTATATTTTCCTGCTAAAGATAACACGGAATATAACATAGGTGACATATGTCCCGGATCCATAAAAAATCTATCTCTCCCTTCCCATTTTGGGTTCTTAGGATCGTACTCTAAAAATTCGGAATATAATATATTGACAAAATCAGCTCCTCCCATGGCTCCTCCCGGATGTCCTGATTTCGCTTTTTCAACCATTGATGCAGCTAATATTCTGATATTATCTGCTGCTCTATTTAACGTTTTAATGTCGGTCATTTTATTTTTTATAATTTTTGGGGTTCAAATTTACGTTTTAATTACACTTGTATTCATTATTTAAAGTAATATTGTGAAAATTAAGCAATAATTTTATTAGCTTTTTTCATAATATTTTTACAAAATGTACAAATTGTTCTTATTTTACCCTATATATACTGTTTATATTTATAACAATTCTTTGATATTTTCTAAGTTTAAATATTTATTAAATTCTTGGTTATAATGTTTATTATATTCTTGATTCGGATAATAAATATTTGATATTTCCATTCCCATTTTGCCTTGCGCTTCAGGTAAATCCTTATATATACCTGCAACCACGGCTGCACACATAGCGACTCCTAATGCGCATGCTTCTCTTGTGGCAATAACTTTTATGGGCATTCCTATCACATCCGCCATGACTTGCATCACATAAGGTGATTTTTGAGAAATCCCTCCTACAGCAATAATTTCATTTAATTTTATCCCATTATCAACAAAACGATCAATAATGTTCTTGGCTCCATATGCCGTTGCTTCTACTAATGATTTATATACAAGAGGTGCTACACTGGATAAGGCGATTCCCGTTATGGTTCCTTTTAATTCATAATTTACATTAGGAGACCTCCTTCCGTTAATCCAATCCGTAGATACTATATTACTATCTTTAGGCGGTATTATCTTCGCTTGTCTCGCCAAACTTGGAATCATTTCCGCATATACCTCGTCCCTTAAGTTTTGCCGTGTTTCCGGATCACCGATATTTGATTTTAGCATAATATTATCCAACGGCCACATTAATAATCTCTTAAACCAGGCATATAAGTCTCCAAAGGCAGATTGCCCTGCTTCGAAACCCACCATCCCCGGAAGAATGATATCATCTGCTTGTTGTGGAATACCCGGAACCAATTTGTTTCCTATGCTTTTGGGACCTACGGTAATGGCACAAGTAGAAGTTCCGACAATTTCCACCATAGCTTTATCTTTTACTCCTGCACCTATAGCTCCGGCATGACAATCTAAATTTCCTACAGCAATAAGTACATTTTCCGGAAGTCCTAATTTGGTTGCCCACTCCTTGGTTATTGTTCCCGCAATTTGATCACAGGTATAGGCCTCTTTATGAAAAGTATCAACTAAGCCGTCCAAGGAAGGATCCATCGTTTTAAAGAATTCATTAGGCGGATAGCCGCCCCATTCTTTATTCCACATTGCTCTTGATCCGGCAATTCCCATACCTCTTTTTATTTCTTCGGGTTTTGTAATACCGCAAAGTATGGCGGGTAGCCAGTCGCTCGATTCCACAAAAGAATAAGCCGCTTGTTTTATCTCAGGTATTCTGAAAATATGAAGTGCTTTGGTCCAAAAGTGTTCGGTTGAATAATCTCCGCATCCAGCCGATTTGGTATAATCTATATGCCATTTTTTTGAGAAATCATTTAAATACGCATTGTCTTTCTGCCCTGTATGATCTTTCCACAAAATAAACATAGCATCAGGATTTTCTGCAAATTCAGGAAGTAGTGATAAAGGCACACCTTCCTTATTTACCGCTACTGGGGTTGAACCTGTCATATCGGTACTTATCGCTTTTACTTTTTCTGCTGCTCCCGGAACTTTATATAAAACATCTTTGACTATAAATTCGAGAACCTCCAAGTAATCTAAGGGATGTTGTCTAAATTGGGTTTTGACGGGATTACAATATAATCCTTTTTTCCATCTGGGATATTCTTTGATAGATAAGGCTAATTCTTTTCCGGTTTCTGCATCCATTAAAATTGCTCTTCCGGAATCAGTACCATAATCCAATCCTATTACTAAATTGTTTGATAGTTGCATTTTTTGGGTTTTAGTTTGAAGTTTTTTTAAAGAGACAGAATAAATCATATTGTTTATCATTTATTCCGTATCCATATTTTTGTTATGGTTGTCCGGTTAGCTCTTTTACCTTCTCTAACCGTTTGTATTTTTCATATTCAACATTGTAATGTTTATGATTTTGTTCATTTGGATAGTAAATTGTTGATATTCCCATACCCATTTTTTCTTGCGCATCTTCTAATCTTGAATAGATACCTGCTGTTACGGCTGCACACATGGCAACCCCCAAGGCACAGGCTTCTCTAGTAGCTATAACCTTAATAGGTTTTCCCAATACATCTGATAAAATCTGCATTACATACGGAGATTTTTGAGAGATTCCCCCTACGGCAATAATTTCATCGATTTCAATCCCATTATTAATAAATTGCTCAACAATGGATCGAGAACCATAGGCGGTTGCTTCAACGATGGATTTATATATGAGAGGGGTAGTACTTGATAAGGCTAAACCGGTTATAGTTCCTTTTAATTCATAATCTACATTAGGAGTTCTTCTTCCATTGATCCAATCGGTAGCAATAATATGACTATCTTTAGCAGGTATTAATTTTGCCTGTCTGGCCATTTCAGGAATCATCTTATCATATACCTCCTGAATTACTTTATCTTTAGTATCCTTATCTATATAATCTATCTTGGCAAATATTTCGCGTAATGGCCACATTAATACCCTCTTAAACCACGCATAGTAATCCCCATAAACTGATTGTCCAGCTTCATAGCCTACCATACCCGGAATTATTGAATCGTCTGCTTGACCGGAAATGCCTGGAATTAATTTATTGTTTTCACTTTTCGGTCCAACTATAATATCGCAGGTAGAAGTTCCTATTATTTGTACAATTGCTTTATTTCTTACTCCTGCGCCAATTCCTCCTGCATGGGCATCAATATTACCCGCAGCCACTTTAACGTCGGTAGTAAGTCCTAATCTTTCCGCCCATTCTTCTGTTAAGTTCCCTATAGTTTCAACGCAGGTATAGACTTCTTTAGAAAAAGTATCAACGATTCCATCTAAAACCGGATCCAATTCTTTGAAGAATTCATTGGGTGGATAGCCTCCCCATTCTTTATTCCACATTACTTTAAAACCGGCTGTACATATATTTCTTTTTAACTCTTCTGGTTTTTTAAGTCCGACTATAAGATTAGAAAGCCAATCGCAGGCATCTACAAAAGAATGCCCGATTTCTTTGATTTTAGGGTCTTCTCTGAAAATATGAAGCGCTTTAGCCCAGTAATGTTCGGCTGAATAATTTCCTCCTCCTCCTGCATATCTTGTATAATCGGTATGCCATTTTTTGGAAAAATTATTTATATGTTCACAATCTTTGACACCTGTATGATCTTTCCATAAAATAAACATCCCGTTAGGATCTTCAAAAAAATCTTCTCGTAAGGCTAAGGGTGTACCTTCTTTATCAACAACAACCGGAGTGGAACAGGTCACATCAATGGCTAATGCCTTTATTCTTTCTTTAGCAACGGGAACAGTATTCACCACTTCATTGACGATATACTCAAGTACTTCGACATAGTCTAAGGGATGGTGCCTGAATTGATAATTTATAGGATCGCAATACATGCCCTTTTTCCATCGTGGATATTCTTTCACGGAAAGCGCCAATTCTTTACCGGTTTCAGCATCCATTAATATGGCTCTAGCTGAATCTGTCCCGTAATCAACACCGATTACTAAATTGTTTGAAATGTTCTTCATTTTTTTGTTTATTCAGTTTGTTTGTAGTAATTATTTGTTTTTTTCTTGTCCATAATAAGCGTTTGCTCCATGTTTTCTTTCATAATGTTTATGGATCAACGCCTCTTTTAATCGCAAGGCATCAGGGTTTATTTGTCTAGTTAAATAGGCCATTTTTGCTATATTTTCCAAAACGGCACTGTTATAAACTGCTTTTTCTGCTGTCTTTCCCCAAGTAAAAGGTGCATGGCTTCCAACTAATACCATTTCCATTTCTTTATGGCTCAACTTTTTTTCTTTTAGAATGTTTATTATTTGAAAACCTGTTTGGTATTCATAATCTCCTTTAATCATTTCATCGTCCATGGGAGGAGCGCAGGGTATATCCGAAATATTATGATCTGCATGAGTTGTACCGAATATGGGTATATCTAATAAGGATTGTGCCCATGCTGTAGCATACGTGCTGTGGGTGTGTACTATTGAATTAACATCTGACCAATGTTTGTATAAAACTGCATGGGTGGGGGTATCTGATGAGGGTCTTAAATTTCCTTCAACTACTTTTCCATCAAAATCTACCACAACCATATCCTCAGCTTTTAATTTTTCATAGGGCACACCACTCGGCTTTATGGCAAAAACACCCTTATCGTGATCTGCAACACTTACATTACCCCAGGTAAATAATACAAGGTTTAGTTTTGGTAATAATCGGTTACCTTCAAATGCTTCTTCTTTTATTTGAGCATATTTTTTCATAGATTTATATTGAATGTGAATATTCTATTAAATTTCCTAATACTTCAATACTTGGCAAAACAATATCTAGTTCCGGATTTGCTTTTTCCGCATCTGCCAAAGTGGCTTCTCCGGTCAATACCAATACTCCGAATGCCCCTGCATTATGTGCCATCATCATATCGGTGTAAATTCTATCTCCGACCATAGCTACTTCATCAGATTTTAATTTTTTAGCTGACAATATACCATCCAACATTTCTTTTTGTGGCTTACCTAAAACGATATCTGGCTTTCTCCCCGTTGCAGTTTCTATAGAAGAGCAAATAGAGGCACAATCTACTAAAACTACTGGTTTATCGGTCGGACAAACTTTATCGGGATTGGTAGCTATGTATATTTTACCTTGTTTTGCCCACCAAGCTGCTCTGCATAATCTTTCATAGCACAAAGTCATATCAAAGGCTACTATCACAGCATCCGGTTCATCTTCCGCCGAATCTTCTGTAGAGATATATCCTGCCTTTTTAAATTGTTCAATCATACTGGGAGTTCCTAAAATAAACAGCTTTTTTATTTGAGGATGTTTCGATTTTAGATAATCTATGGTAGCTACAGCTGATGAATACATTTCTTCTTCTGATGCTTCTATTCCTAAACCTTCTAGTTTCTTTAAATAATCTGAAATGCTTTTAGAAGGATTGTTAGTCAAAAAAGAATAACTTACTCCTAATCTTTTTAACTGTTTTAAAAAACTGATTGTATAAGGGAATAGTGTTGAGCCGTTATAAATGGTTCCGTCCATATCTAGAGCAACGTGTTTTAGCTTTTTTATTCTTTCTAAAAGAGCATTCGGAATCGTTTTTATATCTGTGATATAATTTTCCATACAATTTATATTTAAATGATATATAAGGCGCATATATAACTTTAGTATATATGCGCCTTTTAATTTATTTTCCTTTTAATGCTCCATTTACACCGAATAATTCATCAATCCATTGATCAAAATACCCTGCTCTGTAAGCAAAATCCAAAATTGTATATCTGCTGCGTATTTTATGTGCTCTATAAAAACTGTCTCTAAGCCTTTTTCGTGTAATTCCGATTTCTTCCGGTTCAACAGGTGCTCCCACTGCTGCTAAGCGCTTTTTAGTTTCTTCAAAAGGAATGACTTGCGCTCTAAGTTTTCCTTTTAATTGATTCCAATTATTTTTTATTTTATTAAGTTGTTCTCTTAATTCTTCTTTTGTAACGTATTTATCTGTAGTTTGGGCAATTGCAAAAGGATGTATTTCTGTTCCTGCAAACATTTCATCTATTTCTTTTAATTGCGCTTCTAAGGTTGGCCATTTTTCAACCGCGGCATCTATATTTAACTGATCTATGGATTCTTTTAGCATAACTTCATACAATGCGGTAATTGCTAAAGTACCTATTCCTACTTTAAATCCATGAGACGGTGCCTGTTCATCTTGATTGGGATATAGACCGAATTTTTTTGCCATTTCTCCTTTGAAAGTATGATGTTCCATATCCCAAAGATGGCTAAACTGATGTTCTGATCCAGATGCAGGACGGCTTACTCCTGCTCCCCAAGATTCCATGGATTGCATTGCAAATCCCCCTAACATTAAACCTTCTGTTAGTAATTCAATTGCCTTAGGATTACCTTTTTTTGCTCCTGTAGGGTCTTGTAAGGCTTCGGCTAAACCGTCTTGAACGATATTCCATGCACTAGTCATAGGTTCTATCCCTTTTTTTGGATGATTAGGATCGGCTAATTCAGCTGCTAATATCCAATCAGCTCCCGATATAACTTTAGCATATAAATCTGCATAACCGGAAGCTGTCATTAAAGGTGGAGCTGCTGCAATTATATCTATATCAGCAACTAAGGCTCTGGGAGCTTCACAGGCATGGGTAATTTTTGCTCCTTTGTTTGTTATGGAAGCTCCGGCGGATGAATACCCATCCATAGAGGCTGCTGTTGCAACACACATATAGGGACGTTTTAACTCAGAGCTTGCTCTTTTGGTCAGATCATTGATAACACCGGAACCTACCGCTATTGGGGTAACATCTTTATCTTTCAGATAATCTCTGATTTGCTCAACAAAAATATAATCTGCATACAAGTTAGGGTCATCTAAAATGTAAGGTTCTTCCCCTTCTAAACCTGCACTTTTTATTGCTTCATGAACTTTTTTTCCTGCTACTCTGTAGGTATTTGGATCTGCTATAATTATCGCTTTTTTTCCGGGGAATTGTTCTTTAAATATTTGTGGAACTTTACTGAGTATATTAGATTCGATTTCAAGAAATTTCGTTTCTTTTGCTTGTTTTAAAGCCGATTTTATACTTTCTTTAGACATTTTTTTAGTTTTTTGTGGTTGATAATTTGTTGGTCTTTATGTAATTTAAAGCTTTTTTGAGTCTTCTATAAATTTAGCTAATCCTATATCTGTTAATGGATGTTTTAGCAAATCAAGTATAGGTGCTAAAGGAGAGGTAATAACATCTGCTCCAATTTTTGCACAATTAATTATATGCATTGAGGATCTGATCGATGCGGCTAAGATTTGTGTACTATATCCATAGTTATCATAGATCTCTCTGATTTCTGAAATTAAATTCAACCCATCTGTAGAGGTATCATCCAGTCTTCCTATAAAGGGAGATACATAGGTTGCTCCTGCTTTAGCGGCTAATAGTGCCTGCCCCGGTGAAAATACTAGAGTACAGTTTGTTTTAATTCCTTTACTTGAAAAATATTTAATGGCTCGGATTCCATCGTATATCATAGGAACTTTCACCGTTATTTGTTTATCAATTTCAGCTAATTCTTTACCTTCTTTGATAATACCTTCATAATCTGTGGATAAAACTTCTGCACTTACATCTCCATCTACAATTTCGCATATAGCTTTGTAATGAGCATATATACTATTCTTACCGGTAATTCCGACTTTCGCCATAATGGAAGGATTAGTGGTTACTCCATCAAGAATTCCTAGATCTTGAGCTTTCTTGATTTGCTCTAAATCTGCTGTATCAATGAAAAATTTCATTTTTATTTATTTTTTTATGATTTTGTGATTATATTGAATATTTTAAAACGAACTTTTTATTAATCTATTAATTAAAGTAGGGCTTAACTATTACATAAAGGGCTGCAGCTATTAATCCTCCAACTATAGGTGCAATGGAAGCGTAAATTATCCCATATCCCCAATCACTGCTTCCTTTTCCTTTGATAGGTAACAGTTGATGAACTAATCTTGGCATAAGGTCTCTAGCCGGATTTAAAGACCATCCTGTAACCCCTCCATAGGCCATACCAATAGCAAAAATCATAAATCCTGCAGGCAAAGCTCCTAGTGAACCGAATCCGACCATAGAATGTGTAAATTGCGGAATACCTGTAGTATTTTCAATAATTTCTCCCCCATGGTTTGAACTCATTGAAAGCCCTATAAATACTAAAAAGAATGTACCAATAGCTTCCGCAGCAAAATTTTGAATTGAATTATTTTTTCTAATAGATGCATTAGTAGCAAAAACACCGAGTATCTTAGAAGAATCACCGGAAGTAGCTGAAATATGCCCTTTATATACGAATGAAACTAAAAGAGCTCCAAGAAAACATCCTATAAATTGCGCGGTAATGTAAGGGAGGACAAATTTTTGATCTAATACACCTGCCGCCCATTGTGCTAGTGTTACAGCCGGATTAAACTGACCGCCGGTATCAAATGGAGATGAAATTATTACTGACATAGCTACTGCAAATCCCCAGCCCAATGGCCCACTCAATGCTGCTTTGTTTCCCTCTCCATAGGTTTTATCTAA
>NZ_JAMBJZ010000039.1:0-18003 GCF_025291155.1 Apibacter sp. | reverse complement strand
AATGCTTCCATAAGTGCTTGAGGTATGAGCTTCTGATAGGTATCTTTTAATCTTCCTACTACGGAAACAGGAGGATTATTTTCATTTTTTTTAGGAAATAAATAGTCTTCTAAAGGAGTAATTTGTACCCTTGGATGAGTTGCTTCAATTACATATAAACCATTAGATAAAGAGTCTTTATATACTATACCTACATGCGTAAAATTATAGGAATCTATACCGGTGGTAACTTGCTTAATCGCACTATCCATATTCTTTGAAAAAGATTCTTGGAAAATTAAATCTCCTTCTTTAAAATCAAAATTAAGCAAAGGACTCTTTTGTGAAAAAATAAACAAAAATTGAAAAATAAGGACTAAACCGAAATACTTTTTCATATAATCAGATATAAACTTATAAATATAAAAATTAAAAATGTACAACTAAACAATAATCTAGAACCCCTACTTGATCTAAGCCAATAATTAAACTATCTGGCTACGTACGACTGATGATTGCACTTTCAGATTTGCTAAACGTATAATTAATTGTTCAGCAGTCTCAGCAGCAAATGATATTTCGTCACAAAAAGGCGGAACACATTTAAAAGAAATAGCAAATTTTTCAAGTACTTTTTTTACGTTATATTGATGTTGACGCTAAAATAACTCTCATATTGATTTATCTCTTAAAATCCAAGCGGAAGGATGGGCATTAAATCCGATATGTCCATAATAATCAACTGCACTTGGTGCAGCCAGTAAGGTTATCGAACAACATTCATGAGTATTATTTTTTACTTCTTTAATTAATTGTTTACCAATACCTTGTTTTTGATAAGCCTCATCCACAGCGAGATCCGCCAAATAAGTTATATATACAAAATCCGTTAAACAACGCGCAATACCAATTAATTTATCATTATGCCACGCGGTAATAACTAAGTTAGCATTATCTAACATAGCTTTAAATCGTGTTGAGTCGGTAATTGGTCTTCGTTCACCTAGTGAACAGTGGCGATAAAGTGCAATAGCTTGCTCGAGTTCTGGCTTGATGTCAGAACGGTAAATAATATTACTCATGGTGTTCTCCGTAATTATTTAAGAAAGACAATTTTAATTTCTTAAAAATTTTCTTATTTATTTTATTGATATAGGTATATTTTTACTATGGGTCGACATTTCCGGAGCGTACATGGATTGTACCAAAGTAATACCATTTGAAAAGTCTCCTTTATTATTAGCTCTTACCTCGTATTCGAATACATAAGTTCCTTTATCCATATGCTCAAAGAAAAAATTAGTGGCCGCATCTCTTGTACTTTCGTAATAACTTTGTCCATTTTGATATTTATAGGAAGAAAAAATATTAATCGGTTCAAATCCGGATGCTCTCATATCTTTAATATGAATAAAATCCATATCTCGTTCTGATTTAATTATAAGTCTGATGGTTATTTTATCCCCGATTTTAATCGCGTTCTTATCAGAAACTTCCTTCAAAACCATACCTTTTTCGGAATAATTTTGTATAAATAATTTTTTTTGAATTTTAATTTCAGTATGGGAGTCTGATATTTTATCCAAATTTTCAAAATATTGCCAATACAGTCCTCCCCAAAGTATTCCCGGAGAAGTTTTCTCAATCTTTATTATTCCCATATTAGGTTGTATTTGCTCTGAATTCCAAGATTTTTTAAAATATCCGGTTGTTTGAATGGATGAAGGATTGGACGAAGAATCCAAAGAAGGAGATACTTGTTTCTCGCCTATAAAAATTTTGATATTCTTTTCCCCATTCTGCCAATCTTTACCAAAATTTAATAATGCATAGATTGCATGAGTGGTTGCTTTTGTAGAGTTCCACGCATTAGTTTGTCTGTTGCTCAATAACCATACTTTCATTTCTTCTACAGATTGTATATCATCAGGGGCAATTTCTGCAAATGCCTCGATAATTTTGGTTTGTGATTCTATCGGCGTTTGGTATCTATTCCATCCGGCTAAATTATCTTTCCAATACATTCCTTTAGATTCAGATTCCACGGAAGTCTCTTTTAAATTTTTAATGATTTTTAAAGCAGAGGGTCGATAACCGTATCGATACAAAATTGTCGCAACCATTGCTTTGCTTTGAAAATCGGAGTTTTTTAAATAACTGGAAATATTTTCATTAATCTGCTTACAGTATTTTTGCATCTCTGATGGCAAGGGATATAGATCTTTCCAAAAACTTCTAGCATAATAATAATGAATAAAATCATTAGCCTCTATTATATGTTTATTTTCTTTTTGTTGCCTAACATATCTTATTGCTTCTCGATCAGAATAACTTATAGCCTTTTGGATGACTTCATTAAGTGTATAGAGTATATCATCATTAACTATATTTCTCAATTGTCCTAAACCGGAAATAATAACTTCAGTAATATAGACACTCGAATATCCACCTTTAAACCAAGGAAAGCCCCCATCAATATTTTGCAAACTAATCAACTTATCTTGAATTTGTGCCTTTTCCTGAGACATTTTATTTAAATTAAAGAATAAAGATATCCTCTTTTTTTGTTCAGTTTCACTCTCCGCATTTTTTATCCAAGGAGTTTCTTCCAACAATATATTTTTTAATTCTTGATTGGCCTCTAAACTCGATTGGTTTATTCCTTTTACATTCCAATCATTTAACACCGCTTTAATTTTGGGTGAAGAATTAATAATAAATGACGCTAGAACATTTCCAAATAATCTACTAAAAATTTGCTCGGAATTTTCATAAGGATATTCTCTCAAGTACGGGATAGAAAATAATGCTAGCCATAAAGGATTAGTAGCAACCTCAAGACTTAAATTATTATTCTTACGAGTAATTGAAGTAGTATTAATAAGCTTATCTAAACGAAACTCTTTAGTTTGATTTTCTTTTACATGAATAGGTAAGGTTTCTGTTACTAAAATTCTCTTTTTTAGAATAGGAATAATATTTTCTTCTCCATCTGTAAAATTTCCGGTTTTCGCAACAATACGATACGTTACAGCTTCTATATTTTGTGGCACTTTTATTCTCCAATTTACTTCTGTATTTTTTTGCAATTCCGTCTTAAATGATTTTACCGACGAGATATTATCAAAATTTACATCAACAGGTTCCTGAGTTAATGCATCAAAAAGAAATAGCTGAGCTTTACCCTCAATTGCCTTATTCAGTAAGGAATTAATTTTCGCACTTATAATAATTTCATCTCCTTCTCTTAGGAATCTAGGTACATTAGGTACAATCATTAATTCTTTTTGGGTTTGCGTATAAAATTCTTTAGTTCCTGAATACAAATCTTGGGTATGTGCCAAAATAAGAAGTTTCCATTTAGTTAAAGCTTCAGGAGCAATAAAGGTAAATTTAACATCTCCCTCTTTGTTAGTGTACAAATTTGGAAAAAAGAATGCTGTTTCTTCAAAATTTGAACGAAATTTTACGTTAGAAAGATCTTTAGATTTATATGTATTAGATATGATTGCCTCATTTTCATTAAAAGTTGGTTGATCCTCGAAATCCTCTTCATATGATGATGAACTTTCAAAATTAATGGGTGGTATATATGATGTATACATGATATGATCTTCTGCGCTTACTCTATCGTAATTATTAAACGAAATTATATCAATATCTTTTATATTTACAAATCCAGGTATTTTATACTTAAAATCAGGAATTTTTTCCGATGAGCTTCCCGTATTACTATCATAGCCTAAGGCAGTAGTAAAATTATTGATTGACCCAGATGTATAATATTTCCAAGGTGAAAATAAATAAGAATTGGAAGAAAATTGGTCTAATGACTCATCATATAAGGTAGCCAAAACTTCTGCTGTTATTTTTTCTTTTCCTTTGCCGCTAATAGTCAATTCCCATGTTTCTTTTTTTCCGGGAGTTAATTTATCTCTAAAAACTTTCGTTGAAATTTGTAAATCTTTAGGGGCATCATGTACCTTTATTTCAAAATTTTTTATTTGATAATCATTTTCATTAACTAAATAGGATGTTACATAAAGTCCATCAGTAATAAACTCTTTTTGTGCATTCAAAACATAGGTTCCCTTACCGTTAATTAAAGGTATTTCTTTGTGTAAAATCCATTTTTCTGCACTTTCCAGATGTAATATAGCTGTAGGATTTTTTAAATCTGAATAAAAGTTAATTTCTATTTTTTCTCCTACATTATAAGAGGTCTGAGAAGTGTTAACACTAAAAAATCGAAGATCAGGATATTTCAAGGTTTTATCTTCTCTAATTTTAATAATTTTTTGATCTCTGATCGTATCTTTCCCATATAAAGTCTCCGCTTCCACTAAGTAAATACCTTTAGAAAGTTTTGAATTAAGATTAATTATATCGGACTTTAGTGTATTATAATCGTATGTGTATACTATTTCTTTTTCCCATGAGTCAGAATTCTGCTCTTCTTTGGAATAAGATAAATAAGGAAAATAATGTTCAAAAGTTTCTCGATCGTATTGCTGATAATCGGGAACAAAATCTATTTTATTTGGAAGTATAATTCGTGTAGGATTAGTTAACTTAAATATCTTCACTAAACCTTGAGAGGGTTCTTTAACATTATTTAAATTAGTAGATTTTATGATGATTTGTGTAAAATCTTTTTGAGTACTCTCATTAGGAACATCCAAGGAGAGCATTATAGGTACATCTCCAACCCTAACACTAATTTGATTACTGTGAGTTTCCCCATTACTATCCGTAATATCTACTATGAGTGTATAAGAATAATATCTGTATTTATTTTCTTTTTTAACATCTTTAGATTTAGCTAGGAAAGAGATAGAAAACGCACCGTTTCTATCTGTAACAACTTCTCCATTTTCAATTATTCCGGACTGATTTATATACGGATCTGTTTCATAGTAATTGTAGCACATGCATAAAATATCATTTCTTACTATTCTGTATTGTAGTTTTGCATCGGAAATAGGAATTCCATTATAGGACATTGCTTTCCCTTTTGCTATTACCTTTTCATCTAAAACATATTTTCCATTAAGATCATCAAAGGTGATTTCAAATTTCGGTCTCTTGTATTCTTCAACAGAAATATAATGAATATAATTACCAAAATCAGATGTTAAATAATATCTTCCTGTTATCCCATCTTGAGGAAGTATAAATTCACCAAAAACACTTCCATAATCATTGGAAACTAAATCAATTTTCGAAATTTTCTTATCATATCGATTATATAGGGATAAAGTAACTTTCTGATTTTTTATTATAAAAGACTTATCCTTTATTTTATTATATAATATAGCTTTAAAGAAAACCTTTTGTCCCGGTCGGTAAATGGTACGATCTGTAAACATAGCACTCACATTCTTTGTAATGTTCTCATTATAATCTCGGTAATCCAAATATAAATTTGGGAGTCTTATGTAAGAACCTGAAGAGGGAATGTACACATAAATATCTTCTGATTCTTCAGTCTCTGTAGAAATATCAGATAAATCAAACATCCCATGAATATCAGTTTTAGTAGTTACAGGTTTAGACAAATGCCTGAATCCTTTCTTATTAGTATATTCTTTAAATAAATTAATTGATTGATTAGATATAATTTTACCTGTTTTGCGACTTAATAATTGAAATTTACTATCGATATTATCACCCAAACTAATTATGCTCCAATCATTAACCGTAAAATATAAGGATCCTTTTATTTCTGACTCTCTTTCTTTTTCAGATACTTTTTTGGGTAGATTTGAGAATTCAAAAATATAGTTTCCTTCAGATAATCCATCAAGTTTACTAATCGTTGAATGAGAGTTAAAATCAGAAAAATCTTTCAATTCAATGATTCCTTCTTTTACTAGTTTTTTATTTAATTTGGAGTAGATTTGATTAAAAAAATATGCATTATCTGATGACAATTTTGAATAATTTTTTAAACTTGCCTGGTAAATTTGATAATAAATTTTATTACAATTAGTAGTTTCTATCAACAAAGGTATATTTTCATGAGGGAGAATTATTTCATCTAAAGAAGCTTCTATAGATATTTTTTGAATTTTTTCTATAAAATTTTTACAATTTATAGACCATGGATTTAATTCACTATATTTTACGTTTTTACAAATTTTAAAAGCTTTTTCTTTATCTATATCCTCAATTTGATTTGCTGCTGTATAGTAAATATAAGCTGTAAAATTTACAGTAGGATAAGTATTGGCTAAGTCGACGAGTGCGTTTACTTTATCTTCATTTGAATCTGAATATTTTCCTTGAACCTCTATTTGTTTTAATTTTATTGCTAAAAAAGCAGATTTATCAGTATCATTTACATGAAAGTTTAATAATTTATTTAATTGATCATTAATTTCATCTTTATTATTATCCTCTACCTCTTCTTTATCATTAGTATTCTCTAATACATGAAATGATTTAAATTCGCTTTGAGAATTAATATTTTCTAAAGCTTTTATGTACCTTAACACTAAAATGTCATACAAAGTAGGATATAAATTTATATCTTCCTCTGTACTTAATATCTTCTTCCATTCTGAAGATTTTGCATTTTTTAGAATATCATCACTTACAATGGACTCTTTATACAATTTGAAACTCTTTTGGAGTAATTGTTCTGTAGTCCAAACGCTAACATCGTCGGGTAAAATTTCCGTATTGCTAATATTTCTTCTATTTCTCTTTGTATAAAATGAATAATCGAAATACACTTTAGCTAATAAAGATTTTGAAATGGATAAAGTAATTCCATTAAAGGAATTCATTTCATTTTCAAGAATTTGTATAATAAGCTTATATGGATCATATTCATTATCTTCCTGTGTGATAGAAATAATACGATATTGATAGATTATTGAATTAATAATTTCTGATGTGTTATTTTCTTTTTTAGCTTGATTATAAATTTGTTTAATCTTTGGAAGCAATGATTTATATTCTCCATTATCCATTTCAGTCTCTATTTCTTTCCAGCGTTTTTCATAATTAAAATCCTGTGCTATAGCCATTTGAAAAAACAAAAAAATTATAAATAGAATGATTCGTTTCATATTATATAAAGATAAAATTTATTTAAATAAAGATTTTTAAACTAACTGATTTTTTAGCTAATTAAGAAATTAAAAAAATTAATCAATAATCAATAAGTAAACTTATTAACTTAGACCTTATTTTATTTAAATTAAGTTAAAGTTATAATTAATTTATTGAAAAAAGCATAAAATAGCAAGAAAATTATTACATTAAATATATAATAGAATATAAATCAATTAAATACTAAGATGTAAGTAGTAAGTAAATTTCATTATTTATTTCGTTATAAAACCAATTCACCAAATAATTTAGCAAAAGTAAGATCAAGGTTTGAAGAAAATCCGGGATGAGGTCTGGAAGTTTGAATCATAGTACTTCGTTCAGAAGTTAACCATCGAAATCTTTCGGCAATATTCATGGATGCAATAATTCCTCCGGAAGGCTTTCCTTCAGTAATTTTTTTGAAAGCGTCCAAAACGTTTATAATTGAATCGAAATCAAAATTCTCAAGCTTAGTAAAGCTTTTTAGTTTTCCTCTATCAATACTATAATCTACTTTAATATATTTAGCCTCCTTTGAAAATAAAATAATTCCCACATTCATAAATTCTTCTCTTTCAATTTTCGGCAACAATCGTATTACTGAATATTCATATACCTGTTTTTCTTGCATTATTTGCTTCTTTTATAAATAGTTGAGAATTATTTAATCGATAGCTTAAAAATTTTATATAAATTTTTCTGATATCTTGAGGGCTTTCATCAGGGGTTCTCCATTCTAACCAGTTATCGGGTATAAGATTTACAATTTCACGTATTTTTTCCAATGTAAGTAATTCTCTAAATTTCTCATCAACCTCATCTAACTTTGAAGCAAAAGGCAATAAAACATGGTTTTTTATTTCTTTAAACGGAGTCATTGATAACTTTTCCCAATTAATCCATGAATGATGAAAATATAGAGAAGCTCCCATATCTATAAGCCACAATTCCTTATGCCAAATAAGCATATTTGTATTTTTTGCTGTCCGGTCAATATTCGTTAAAAAAGCATCTAACCAAACAATTTGAGAAGCTAAATACGGATCAACAGGAGTTATTATCGGATCGTAAGACAGAGATTCAGATAAAAAATGCATTCCTATGTTAATACCTCTGCTAGCCTTAAGTAAATCTTGTATTTCCTCGTCAGCTTCCGTACGCCCAAAAGCCTCATCTAAATTGATAAAAACCAATTCTGGAATAGGTAACTCCAACATTCGCGCAATTTCTCCCCCGATCAATTCAGCAATTAAGGCTTTTGTTCCGTGTCCTGCCCCTTTAAACTTAACAACATAATTGAATCCGTCATCTGCTTCCGCTAGAGCCGGTAAAGATCCTCCTTCTCTTAAGGGAGTTATATATCTAGTAACCTGTACGCTTCTCAATTCCATTTTTAATGGCTAAATTTGAGTAAATATACATTTTTTCAAGTTATTGAGATTTTTAATGAAATTGTATTTAAATTTTAAAATTAAAATTTTTCCAAAAAGTAAAAAGTTTACTAATAATTTAAAATAGTAATCATATTAATTAAAAAAATAATAGATCTTAATTCATTTAATCTATATGATTATTGAATTTCTTTTATAAAAAAGTATTCATAAATTCGTAAAGATTAATACATTTGTACAGATAATAAAAGGAATTTAAATTTTTTTATTTTACAGAAAACATACGAAAGATGGAAAGGAAAGAAGAAATTAAAAATTTTTTAAAAGAAATTGAAGTTGATGACTTAGTAAGGAATGTACAGATAATGGGTGATACCGTGATTATCGATATGCTTTCCCATTCGCCTGCCTTACATGAAAAGAAAAGAATGGAAGCAGCAATGCATTCCGCTTTTGAACAAAAGTTCGGAAAGAGTTTACAACTAAAATTGAATATTTCCGTAGAAGTATCTGAAAAAAAGGATTCCAGAGGAAATGCTATACCTGGTGTTAAAAATATTATAGCTGTGGCATCAGGGAAAGGAGGAGTAGGAAAATCTACCGTAGCATCCAATTTAGCTGTTGCTTTAGTAAAGATGGGATTTAAAGTCGGCTTACTTGATGCGGATATATATGGTCCGTCTGTCCCAACTATGTTTGATGTTACTAATGAGAAACCTTTATCAAACAATAACAAAATGATTCCGTTAGAGAGCTATGGAGTAAAATTGCTTTCCTTAGGATTCTTTGCAGGAGCCAATCAAGCAGTAATTTGGCGTGGTGCTATGGCATCTAAAGCCATACATCAACTACTTCATGATGCTAATTGGGGAGAATTGGATTTTCTTCTTATTGACCTTCCTCCGGGAACCGGAGATATCCATTTATCTATCGTACAAGAGGTACCAGTTACAGGAACTATTATTGTTAGTACACCGCAACATATTGCTTTATCTGACGTTAAAAAAGGTGTTGCCATGTTCCAAATGCCGGAAATAAACGTTCCGGTTCTTGGATTGATTGAAAATATGGCCTATTTTACTCCCAAAGAGTTGCCTGATAATAAATACTATATTTTTGGAAAAAAAGGTGCTAAAAAATTAGCCGAATCTATGGAACTTCCTTTTTTAGGAGAAATTCCGATTGTTCAATCTATCAGAGAAGCTTCTGATTACGGAAGACCTGCGGTTCTTCAAGAAGATGAGCTAGTATCAGGAATATATATGAGCTTAGCTAAAAATATGATTAGCAGCCTCGTTAAGAGAAATGAAAACTTACCTCCATCAGAAGCGGTAAGAATTACCACTATGGCAGGATGTTCAAACAATTAATATTTTTTATTCAAAAGCATTTATGGATACATTAACAGATAGAATAAATAAAGCATTGGAAGAAATTCGTCCTTTTTTATTGTCCGACGGCGGTGATGTGAAATTAATTGAGATAAAAGGCAATAAAGTATTTGTAAGCTTTACGGGGGCTTGCTCCGATTGTTCCATTAATCAAAGTACACTAAAACTAGGAATTGAATCTACTATAAAAAAACATGTACCTGAAATAGAGGAGGTAATTAGCATAAGCGAATAAAAATTTCGATTAGCTCTTTTTCTTATTTATTTCTTGGTAATAATTTTGATAGGATTATGATAATTTAATCTTAATTTATGTTAATTATTTTTTTTAATCTGATGTTATAAGCTATAACAGATAACCTAATATGGAATGAAAAAATTATTTACAATAATAGCCAGTTTCTTGTTCTTATCATATTTTATATCTGCAGATTATTCAGCCCCCTCTCCTAGCCAATTTAAGGAAGGAGAGTTATTAAAGTACAGGGTTCATTACGGATTTTTAAATGCGGGATATGCAACATTTACCACGAATATAGTTACTTATGAAAATACTCCGCATTATCATGTTGTAGGAAAAGGATATTCTACAGGAGCGGTAAAATTATTTTTTAAAGTAGAAGACGTCTATGAAACTTATATTGATAAGTCGACCATGCTTTCGTCAAAATTTATACGTAAAATTAAGGAAGGTTCATATGTAAGAGATCAAACAATGTTTATTGATCATACTCAAAAAAAAATATCCTATACTAACAATAAATCCAATACGACAAAAAACTATTCTTATTCCGGTGAAATGCATGATATGCTGTCAGCTTTTTATTATTTAAGAAACATGAATACCGACAATTATAATACCGGTGATTATATTAATCTTAATATTTTTATGGATGGTGAAACATTAAACTTTAAACTTAAAATTTTAGAAAGAGAAGTTATAAATTCTAACTTCGGCAAGGTTAAATGTTTAAAAATCAGACCATATGTTCTTGCAGGCAGGGTTTTTAAAGAAAAAGAAAGTGTTACTATGTGGGTAACTGACGACTCTAATCATGTTCCGATCCAAATAAAAGCAGAGTTAGCTGTAGGATCTTTAAAAGCTGATTTAAGTAGTTATAAAAATTTACAAAAGCCTATCAATTTTACTAAATAAGCCTAGTTTGTTTTTTAAGGAAATTTTAATGTTTATCTCTACTCACTATTCATATTAAGATTTAAGTAAACAATTTGTGAATTTAGAAAGAAGTTATTTTTTATAACTTAACTAAATTCATATACTTAGAATATACATATTAATTTCAAAGTATTTTTATAGTCTTTAAAATTAATCTTAACTATTTTCTTTATGTCAGAATTCATTAGAACTTTTTCACCAAAAAATTAAATTATAACTAATGTAAATTATCCTTTTACAATTAATTTTAGTTATAAAAAAAATAATTTTAAAACATCGTTAAATATTTTTGGTTTTTTCCCGCTTTATAATTCAATTACTAATTATCTTTAGTAAATTGCAGAAAATTTTGACCTAATGAAAAAATTGTCAGCAGCCTCTTATTTATTACTATTTATTTTTATATGTAATAGTATGCTCTCATGCAAAAATGAAGAAAGATCTAAACAATTATTTGATTCATCAATTCCTGAAAAAAATGATAAAACAACTACTGGCAACACGCTTAAGGAAGAATCTTCATCTAAAAATCTTTTATCTAAAGAAGAACTCAGTAAACCCGAAATTATAACAGGAATTTATCGAGATGCGGATAGTTTGTATCATCTAAGATATATTTTGGAAAAGGGAAAAACTTATTCTTTTAATACTAGAGATGTAAATAAACAAACCGTTACATTTAGAGACAAGACCCAAAGTGTAACTCAAGAATCTCTGGATCCTATGAGCTTAACAGTTATTGATGTAAATAATGGTGTATATACTTTGCAAGTAAACATGAAAGGTAAAAAAGTGATTACTAAAGCAGACGGTAAGGAAGTAATTTTTGATACCAACGGTAAAAAACCGGAAGATCCTAACCAAGCAAAAATGTGGAATATTTATAGAGCTATAAGTAACATTTCTTTTACATTAGACATGGATATGTACGGAAATGCCTCCAATATTAAAGGAATGGATGTTATTTATGAAAAAGCTAAAAATACTTTAAAATCCGAATTACAAGGAAAAGAATTAGACGATTTTATTAATGCTTTTAAACAAGGTTTGAATCCAGAAGTTTTCAAAGCTCAGTTTGAAGGTTCTATTATGCGATTTCCTTCAAAAGGACTAAAAATCGGAGAAAAATGGAATAATCATCCTTCATTAAAAGATCAAGGATATAACCAATTAGTAAAAGTAGGAGAAAATACCACGGAAATTCGTTTACATGGTAACTTACCTCCCAAAAGTGAGTCTAAGGTAATTGAAGGGATAACTTATAAATTATCAGTGAATGGCTCTCAAAGTGGAAAAGTAATAATTGATAATAAATCAGGTTGGATATCAAACGCAAATTTCACAATGAGTGTTACAGAGAGTAAATCTGCTACTAAAGGCAATGAAACGGAAAAAGTTGTACAAAAATCCGTTAACCAAACTTATATAAACTAATTAGTTAGTTTTTAGAAAAAATTATTACATTTATAGATGGCAAGATTAATAGAATTTATATTATTTGCATGTGTTGCCTTTTTTGTTTTCAAATTTTTAAACAAGCTTTTTAGTATTCCACATGCAAAAAAAAATTACTCCCAATCTAAACAATCTAATAATCAAAGGAAAGAATATTCGGATAGAAAGGACATTAAATGGGATGCTGAAACCGTTGATTATGAAGAAATAGATACTAATGATAATGAAAAAAAATAATTATTTATTGCCAATCGCAGGATGTTTACTTTTTTTTATCATCCTTTCATTTATATATTTCACTCCATTATTATCCGGTAAATATATTTCGCAACCGGATATTATACATTATAAAGGAGGAGCTCATGAGCTTGAACAATTTAGACAAACTTATGGAGAAGATACCTATTGGAGTAATTCCATGTTTGGAGGTATGCCTACCTATCAGATGGGAGCCAACTATCCGTCAGATGTTGTAAAAAGTATTGATCGTTTACTAAGAAGCTTCCCTACTCCCGCAAGCTATTTAATTTTATTATTATCAGGCTTTTACTTACTAGGAATGGTCTGGCTAAAAAATTGGAAATACGCTTTATTAGGAAGCCTCATGTTTTCATTTTCAACCTATTTTTTTATCATTATAGGAGCCGGACATAATTCTAAAATCCATACAATTGCGTATTTTGCTCCTTTTATTGCCGGAGTTTATTTATTATATCAAAAGAAATATGTTTGGGGATTTATTCTTTCAACTATTTTTTTATCATTACAGATAGCAGCCAATCACCCTCAAATGTCCTATTATTTATTTTTAGCTTTAGGTCTTTTCGGATTGATTGAATTCTTTTATTCTTTAAAAACAAAAACACTTAAAAGTTTCGGAATTTCTTCCGGCTTATTTATCCTGGCATGCGCGTTGTCTGTTGGAATGAATTCTACGCGTTTACTTTCTACCTATGAATATTCTAAGGAAACAACGAGAGGAAAATCTGAATTAACGATAAGTAAAAATAATAGCATACCTAATCAAGGATTAGATAATGATTATATAACTCATTGGAGCTACGGAATTCTAGAAACTTTCAATCTTTTTATCCCTAATTTCATGGGAGGTGGTAATAATGAAAAAGGTTTTAAAACTCATCATCTGGAATCTGCAATACAGCAAAATATAAAATCTCAAGAAGAATATACTCAATTTCAACGAGCCTTTAATGGATCTTATTGGGGGGAACAACCCGGGACAGTGGGGCCGGCTTATCAAGGAACTATTGTTGTTTTTCTTGCCTTCTTAGCTTTATTTTTTTACCAAGGTAGATATAAATGGTGGTTAGCTTCAGCCACTATACTAAGTTTCTTTTTAGCCTGGGGAAAAAACTTCGGAATTTTTACTGACTTTATGATTCAATATTTTCCTCTGTATAATAAATTCCGCGCAGTTTCTTCTGCTTTAGTAATTGCCGAATTTACTATTCCCCTATTGGCTTTATTGGGAACATATTCTTATTTTATGGATTCCTCCCTCTCTAAAGCTTATAAAACCAAGATTTTATATATAAGTTCAGGTTTTATATTAATTATCCTTTTATTATTATATTTTTTCGGTATACATATATTTAGCTTTCATACTTCTTTAGAAGGTAATACTATAAAATATGAAATATTGGAAGCAATTAGAGAAGATCGTTTTGTTCTGTTTCAATCAGATATTTTACGAACCTTCTTCTTAGTATTAATATGCTCTATACTTTTATGGGCAGCAGAAATAAAATCTTTTAAATCCAGCTATGCCGTTTTGGCTATTGCTGCTTTATCATTGGTTGATTTATGGGGAGTTGATAAAAGATATTTGAATAATGATAATTTTGTTGATAAACAATTTTATAAAAATCCTTTTCCTACTCAAGTAACCGAAAATCAATTACAAAAGGCGGAATCAGATCCAACGTTGGCTCGTATTGTTACGACTGCTCCTATCAATCAGGCTTTAGAGATTATTAAACAGAATGATCGAGCTCATTATAGAGTTTTTAATTTATTACTAAGCCCTTTTAATGAAACCAATACTTCTTATTTTCATCAATCAATCGGAGGTTATCATGGAGCGAAATTAAGAAGATATCAAGATCTTATTGATTTCTATTTATCAGATAGTCTAAACTTACCTATACTTGATATGTTAAATACCAAATATATTATAACTGCCGATTCTATCATACGACCAATTCCTAATCCAAATAATAATGGAAATGCATGGTTTGTAAACGATATTGTTTTTGCCAAAAACGCTGATGAAGAGTTATTAATGCTAGGTCAAATTAATAATAAGAGAAAAGCTATTATAAATGAGAAATTTAAAAAAGATCTTACCTTAAAGGCTTCTTTAGACACAACTTCTTCTATTTCATTAAAAGAATATTTACCGAATAATCTTACCTATGAATCAAATAGTACTGATGAAAAATTGGGAGTTTTTTCAGAAATTTATTATCCTTATGGTTGGAAAGCAACTATCGATGGTAAAGAAGTTCCTATCTATCGAGCCGATTATACTTTGCGTGCAGTAAAAATACCTGCCGGTAAACATACGGTGAATTTTTCTTTCAATCCTCCTGTAATTCAAAAAGGTAAATATATTACTTGGGCAACTTGTTTTTGTTTCCTTGCAATAAGTAGTATCTTATTAACATATAAATACAGAAAAAGAAATAAATTAGCTGATAATTCAAATCCAATTTAAATTTTCGTATGAATAAAAAAATTTTAATCATCACCTATTATTGGCCTCCAGCTGGTGGCCCCGGTGTTCAGAGATGGTTAAAGTTTACAAAATATCTACCTGAATTTGGTTATGAACCTCACGTTTATATTCCTGAAAATCCATCTTACCCAATTCTGGATCAAAGTTTAGTTAAGGAAATAAACCCGAAAGTTAAAATTATTAAAAAACCAATTTGGGAACCCTACCAATTAGCAGAAAAAATTACTAAAAAAAATAAAGATTTTAAAGCCGGCCAATTTGAAACATCTAAAAAATTAGGACTTTTATCTAGATTATCTGTTTTTATAAGAGGAAATTTTTTTATTCCGGATGCACGTAAATTTTGGATAAAGCCTTCCATTGCATTTCTTACTGACTATATTAAAGAACATAAAATTGATATTCTTATAACAACAGGCCCTCCTCATAGTATGCATTTAATAGGGTTGGGATTAAAACAAATCTGTAAAGAAAATTTAAAATGGATTGCTGATTTTCGTGATCCTTGGACGAAAATATCTTATTATTCTCAATTGAAATTAACACACAAATCGGACAAAAAACATAAAGAATTGGAAAAAAAAGTAATGCAAACTGCAGATGTTGTTATTTCCACTAGTTATACCGATAAAGAAAATTTTGAAAAATTAGGAGCAAAAAATGTAGTTTGCATAACAAATGGTTTTGATTCGGAAGTCAATATTTTAAATAAAAAAACATTAAAATTCACCCTTTCTTATGTGGGTATGCTGGAAACTTTACGAAACCCTGTTAATTTATGGAATGTATTATCGGAATTAATCAGTCAAAATCCTGAATTTGCATCTCATTTTTGTTTAAAATTTGTAGGAAAAATTTCCAATTCAATTTTAGATGAATTAAATCATTCCATAATAAAAGATAAGATGGTTAATATCGGATATTTATCTCATACAGAATCTATTAATGAAATGAATAATTCTGATTTATTATTGATTACCAATTTTAACAACGAGCAATCGAAGGGAATAATTCCTGGAAAGTTATTCGAATATCTTGCAACCGGAAAAGGTATCTTATCTCTAGGACCTAAAAATGCTGATGTTGAAAAAATTTTAAATGAAACTGAATCAGGTAAACATTTTACTTATTATGATCATGAAAATTTAATGTCTTTCCTCATGAATGAATTTGAAAAATGGAAAAATAATCTCATTGCAAGTCCAAACCTTAAGAATTCTAAATTTCATAGAAAAATGCTGACGGAAGATTTATCTAACACTATTTTTTCTATATTCCAGAAAAAAATACAAAATTGATATTTTTATAAAGATAATTAAATTATTATATAAATATTTATTCATAATTATCTATATATAATTTTTTTAAAAAACTTACTATTAATATTAACATAAAATGGAAATCATTATTGCAGGTGAATGGAATTCGCCTAATTTAGGAGATGAAGTAATTTGTAAGACTTTTACGCATTTAATTTATCAAAGATTACCACCTGGTTCACTTATACATACACTTGATATTTCAGCAGTCAGATTAAATTATATTCAATATAAAACATATAAAATACTAAAAAAAATTAAATTCAATTTAGGCGAAAATTATTATAAATATAGAAGAAAAAAAACAGTTGAAAAAGATATAAAAAAATTATTAAAATATAACAATATAAATAAAGTTATTATACCTGGTGGAGCACTCATTCAACAATATTTTTCAAAATCTTTAGAAGTTGTAATTAAAAATTGTTCATATTACAATGTACCAGTATTTTTTAACGCTTGCGGTTATGGTTTTAATGATGAAAAATCAAGTTCGATTTTTAGATGGATATTTATGCAAAAATGTGTTAAAGAAATTACTACTAGAGATGATTTATCCTGTTTAATAAAAGATAATATTAAAATTGTGCCTGATGTAGCAATTGTTTCAAACCTATATTATAATCTTGTTAAAATCAAAAATGATAACAATTTAATTGGTATTAATATTTTAGACTATTATTATTATAAAAAATGTAGTAACGATAAAATTAGCTCTGAGGATTATAATAATAAAGTTATATCCATGATTAAATTATTAAGTATGAATTATACCATTAAATTATTTACTAATGGAGATCCTTCTGATGATAGGTATCTTAAATGGATATATTCTCAGGTTAAAGATTTTGGAGTAACAATAGAACTTCGCCCTGTAAATGGTTTTGAGCTTACAAAAATTATAAGCCAATTTTCATTTATTATTGGGTTTAGACTACATTCTTTAATAATAGCTTATTCTTTTGACATTCCTACTATAGGATTTGCTTGGGATAATAAACTATTTGACTTCGGAAAAATGATTGATAATGATAATATTTATTATTTATCAGATATTAATTTAAATAATTTGAATTCTTTAATTAAAAATAAATTATATAAAAAATTTAACTTTGATAGAAAGAATGAATTAAAATCGCAAATTTTTGAACAAATTAATAGTTATATAAAAAATGATTTCTAAAATAATACACTATTGTCGGCTAAGTAATAATTCATACTTGAATAAATTGTGAATTACATAAATTTATGAAAAAATTATTTTTCTGACTATCAACTTATGTTATGAAACTCCGAGAGATTTGATATAAAATCACTCATTGGAGTAAAACAAGCTTATGAAACAATAAAATATGCTTTTGATTTCAATTATCTTAGGTTATATCTCTTATATAATTATGGAGAAATATATTTAGATGTTGAAGTCATTAAT
>NZ_JAMBJZ010000038.1:0-18374 GCF_025291155.1 Apibacter sp. | reverse complement strand
AAAGAGGATTATCAAGAAAACCGTCATGATTCATGTCTTCTTTGACTAGTCTTCCGCTAAAATGAGATAAAGTTGTATTGCTCCAATCGTTGGATATTTTTGATGCATTTACCATATTTAATTCTAATCGCGCATTTTGATTTGCAAAAAAATTAATATTAGTAAAATTTTTATCTTTATACTTCATTAATTCAGTGTTAATTTGTCCGGTAATAGCCTCATAGCCATTATTAATGGTACTTCCACCTTTTGTTAGTTGTATACTGTTAATCCAAGTTCCGGGAATAAAATTTATACCACTTGCTGATGATAATCCCCTTACTTCTGGTAAGTTATCTACTGTTATAGATGTATACTTTTGATCAAGTCCTAACATTCTAATTTGTTTCGAACCGGTTACGGCATTTGTTGTTGATACATCAACTGTAGGGTTAGTTTCGAAACTTTCTGCCAAATTACAACAGGCTGCTTTCAATAATTCGGTTTTATTAATAGTATAAGTAAGAGATGCTGAATTAGCCTTGATACTTACGGCATTTGCTTTTTGACGTATGACAACTTCATCCAATAATTTTTCTGAAGGAGATAATTGTAGTTCTAGATAAATTTCCACAGGCTCGTCAACATTTTTTATTAAAATTTCTTGAGAAATAAATCCTTCTTTTGAAACTTCTATAGAAAATAGTCCTTCGTGATACATTAGCTCAAAATTACCCAAGCTATCAGTTACGGTTTTCATAACGGGATGTTCTTTCCAGTTTACATCAGCATTTTTAACGGGAATATTCTCGCCATTTTCTAAAGAAGTAACGATATGACCTTTTAATGTTTTATGCTGTGCGATTGAAAATAAGTTTAAGAACAGCAAAAACATAACTATATATTTTTTCATTTTTTATTTTTAGTATAATGTTATATTAAAATTTTGACTGTATTATTGAGTAAGTATATAAACAATAATACATTTACATCTAATCCATATTTAGGGATTAAACAAATTGACTAAAATGAAAAATATATTATCCGTAATAGGTATAACGACAATAAAATTTGTATAATTTAGATATTGAAGGGGGAGGGTTTGAATAAAGTTGAACAATTCCCTCTTTTTTAGAAAAAGCTAAAATAGGTAATTCCCAATTTACATCAGGAACTATAGCAATAAAATAATAATTTAAATTTGTAAAGAAATTATCAAAAGAAAATACGGAATGCTCATTAGATTTAATAAGTACATCTTTACAACATAAATCTCTTTTTAAACAAGGTATTTCTCTTAATTTTGGATCTGTTTTTACTACAGTTGGAAATTTTTTTGAATTAACCGTATAGCCTATATTCTTTCCATGACACCAGTTTTGGTATATATAGATATTAAGATTTGCAAATAAAACCATGCAAATCAATAGTATAGACTGGATTAATTTCATACCGTAAAGATAAAAATATTTTTACAGATTTTTCATCTGAAAAAATTTTATATGATAATAAATTAATGTTTGAAATGTCTAATGCCTGTAAACAGCATGGCGATATTATGTTCATTACAAGCGTCAATGCTTTCTTTGTCACGTATTGAGCCACCGGGTTGAATAATTGCTTTAATACCATTTTTAGCAGCAGTGTCTACCACATCTCTAAATGGAAAAAAAGCATCGGAAGCCAAAACCAAATGATCTGTCCTTTTTTCTTTAGCACGTTCAATTGCCTGTTGAGCTGCCCATATTCTGTTAGTTTGCCCGGAACCGATTCCTATGGCTTGTTGTTGAGAAGCAACAACGATGGCATTTGATTTAGCATGCTTAACTATTTTTTGAGCAAAAATTAAATCTTTTAGTTGATTTTCATTTGGAGATGTATGAGTTACTTGCTCAAAATCCCTAGTAGTACCTTTATCAACATCTTGTACTAAAAGTCCTCCATCCACTTTTACGAATTCTATAGAATCGGATAAAGAATTATTGATTTTTATGACTCGTAAACTTTTTTTTGTTGATAATATTTGTACTGCTTCAGCTGTAAATGCCGGTGCTATAACGATTTCTAAAAAAACGGTAACCAATAATTGTGCAGTTTCTTCATCAACAGTTCTATTAAATGCTACAATTCCACCGAAAATCGATATTGAATCACATTCGAACGTTTTTTTGTATGCTTCAACAACATTATTTCCAATGGCTACTCCACAAGGTGTAGAATGCTTAACAGCGCAACAACAAATTTCTGAAAACTCATTGACTACTTTATAAGCCATATCCATATCACGAAAATTGTTAAATGAAAGTTCTTTACCTTGTAATTGTTCAAAGTTTTTCATTGCCCCGTTTTTAGTTTTATCTATATAAAAAGCAGCCTTTTGGTGAGGATTTTCACCATATCTTAAATCTTCTATTTTTTCATAAGAAGTATTTAAGAATTGCGGATAATCATCGTTTAAAATATAATTGGAAATGGCAGCATCGTAGGAAGAGGTTAGATTAAAAACTTTACCTGCTAACTGTTTACGTGTAGCAAGAGAAGTATTTCCATCTTTTTTCATTTCTTCTGTTACTAATGCATAATCTTCAATCTGACAAACTACAGTTACAGAATAAAAATTTTTGGCAGCGGAACGCAACATAGTAGGTCCACCTATATCAATGAATTCAACCATTTCCTCTTCGGATAAATCAGTATTTAATTTTTCGAAAAATGGGTATAGATTTACTACAACTATATCAATAGGACGTATTTGAAGGGTATGGAGGGATTGTATATGTTCTTTATTCTTTCTTGAAGCAAGTATTCCTCCATGAATGGTTGGATGTAAAGTTTTTACTCTTCCATCAAGGATTTCAGGGAAACTCGTGTAATCATTAACCTCTGTAACTTCAATGTTATTAGATTTTAAATGCCTGTAAGTTCCTCCGGTTGAAATAATTTCATAGCCTTGAGATTTTAAAAAAATTGAAAAATCTATAATGTTAGTTTTGTCTGAAACACTTATCAAAGCTCTTTTCATAAATATAATTTTACATTTATTCGGTAATTAAATAAAAGGCCTTACCCTTAATATCATCGTCAATGGATGATGGATATTCTTGATATTCCTCCCAATAAATATTTTTAAGTTTAACGTCGTTGTCTTTAGCGTATTCCTCTAATATATAGCGAGCATTAAAAAGATTGTGAACTTTTTCATTTATAGGAGTTGTAATTGCTTTTCCATTAGGAAGTGTAATAAAATTCATTGCACTACTAGGTGGAATTATTGTTGCATCTATGGCATAGCCTGAATAAAATATAGTCTTATTAGCTATAGTATCCACCGTAGTATAATAAATTATAGGTTTTTTAATTTCATTACTTGAATACTTTAAACTATCTGTTAGGTATTTTGAAATATCCTGTAAGGATTTATGTGCGGCATTATAAACATCGGAATATTTGGATGATGTTTCGCTTTTTATACATAAAAGTTGGATTCCTTGAAAGTCAATATACTTGATGCCACCACCCTCAGATATTTGTTTACGGGAATGTACAACCTCTAATAAATTTGTAAGTTTTTCAAGACTTTCAGCTAAACTTTCTTTAAATTTATGAGAATATAAATAAGCAAAAATACGGGTAAAGTAAGAAAAATCTTCTGTCTTCAAGTGAATCGAAACGGTAGTCATATTTTCGTTAGATTCAAAATCAATATCTTCAATACAAACAACTCCAGTTTCTACAAATATAATTTGAGATTTTATATATTTATTTAATTTACTTTTTAATATTTTATATTCTCCTTTACCAATAGTATTATTTTTGGAATTGCTCCAAGTTAAGCTGCTACCGGTCCCCTTATAAGGAGAAAAATAATTTATTCTTGTATTAAGAGAATCGTCATTGATTAAAAGCCCCCAAGCTGCATATTTCTCCAATTCATTAAATTCTGCAAAAACTTCACTGATAGGATTGTTAAAATCTTTAGAAATAGTAATTTCGATATTTTTAGAAAGAAATGATGGCATTATACAGCCTGCTACAATTATCAAAAAAACTAAAAATAGAAAAATATTAACGATCTTTTTCATGTAAATTAGAGAATATTAGAGATAAAAACGAATTTAGTGTATTAACTTTTTGTTAAAACACAAAACTACAAAAAACAAACGTACACAGGAATAAAATAATTTTTAATTTTAAAAAGAAAGGACATTGTCATAAGCAATGTCCTTAGTATTAGCATAATAAATAATTAACACTATTTTTAAGGGTTAGCTGCAGCCGGAGTTTCAGGATTTATGACAGTACCTTCCACTTTAACTATGAAACTGGACTCATTTATGTCGTTAGATAAAATAGTAATCTTCCTGTTAAATTTACCGGCTATAGATGTATTGTAGGTAACTGTAATTTCTCCTTTTTTTCCTGGAGCTATAGGTTCATTTGTCCATTGAGGTACAGTGCAGCCACATGAAGTTCTAATATTGGAAATAATTAATGGTTTATCTCCGACATTTTGAATTTTAATAATTCTTTTGCCATCAGAACCTTTATCTATTGTTCCATAATCTACCGTATTATTTTCATAATTGATAATTTTTATCTCCTGAGCATTGCTGAAAAAATATGCTCCCAATAGGAATGCTGAACTTAGAATGAATTTTTTCATATTTGATTAATATTAACTATTATTTTTATAAGATTATTGTACTTCTCCTTTAATTTTTAAAAGTTTTCTGGAAATTTTGGGATCATTACTAAAAACTTCAATCGATTTTGAAAACTTACCTATATTTTTTGTATTGTATTTTACAGTTATTTCTCCTTTTTTTCCTGGTAAAATTGGTGATTTTGTCCAAGTAGGAACAGAACATTCGCAAGAAGATTTGACATTAGAAATAATTAAAGGTTTATCACCCTCATTAGTAAATTTAAAAGTTTGATAACCGTCTGAATTCTTTTTTATAATTCCATAATCTATTTGGTCTTTTTCAAACGAAATAGACTGAGCTGAAATAAAATATCCTAAAAATAAGAAAAATAATATAGCAGTTTTTTTCATGAATGCAAAGTTACGAATTTTAATTTTACTTTAGCTTGTTTTAGCTTCAAAAATAATACCATGTATATTAAAAAAGATGTAAATAAACAATTATTTTTCAATAAGCTTATCGGAATTTAGATAATTCATACTGGGGTGGCCAATCAATAGTATTCTCTAATATATTTGCTGCCTCCAACACAAAATATGGATTGCGTAATAGTTCTCTACCTACAAAAATTAAATCAGCTTCTCTGTTTTCTAGAATTTCCTCTGCTTGAATTGCATTGGTGATTAGCCCAACAGTTCCGGTAATTATTTCTGAATTATTTTTTATCTTATTAGCGAATGGAACTTGGTAATTTGGCTTGTTTGGTATTTTTGCATAAGGAATTAACCCGCCTGAAGAAACATCCATTACATCAACTCCTAATTTTTTAATTATTTCAGCTAATTCTGTAGATTCATCTACAGACCATCCATCTTCTTCCCAATCAGTAGCAGAAATTCGTACCCATAAGGAGACTTTTTTAGGAATGATTTTTTTAATCGACTCAATGATTCTGAGTAAAAACCTAATTCTGTTTTGAAAATTACCTCCATAATCATCTTTTCTTTGATTACTTAACGGTGATAAAAACTCATGAATTAAATATCCATGAGCAGCATGGATTTCAATAATATCATAACCTGCTTTAACTGCTCTTTCGGCACCTTCCTTAAAATCATTTATAATAATATTTATTTCATCAACGGAAAGCTCCCTAGGTTTTTGATAATTTATATTAAATGGAATGGGAGAGGGTGAAACTATTGCCCATTTACTATAGCCCTCCTCCAGCTTTTCACTAGGATTCCATGGAATAGGAGTACTTGCTTTTCTTCCAGCATGCGCTAGTTGTATGCCGGCTAAACAATTGTTTTCGTGGATAAAATGTACTATTTTGCTTAATTCAACAATATGTTCATCTTTCCAAATCCCTAAATCTTTATATGTAATTCTTCCTTGTGGCGAAACGGCAGTAGCTTCTTGAATGATTGCGCCAACTCCTCCTACTGCTCGGGCACCATAATGGACAAGATGCCAATTATTTGCAAATCCATCATGTGCTGAGTATTGACACATAGGAGACATTACAACTCTATTTTTTAAAATAATATTTCCCAGTTGTAGGGGGGTAAATAGTTTCGACATAATATTATAATATTTTTATAATTGTAAATAATTTTTAAATTTTTTAAAATGATGTTGTCAATTTGCTACCTGCTATTTCAGCGATCAAGTAGGAGAAATAACCTAAACCTTTTTATCATGGCTCATTTCCGGTTTTACATACTCAATTATTAAGCCAACGATTAGTGTAGTCAAGTTAACTATTCTTATGTAAAATCGTAGAGATGAAGATGATAAAATCTATTAAGGTTTTCGCTACCTTTTGGTGAACTTCCGTTATAAAACTGGTTTAATTTTCACTTGATAAGTTGCTTCGCGATATCGAACTTATCATAATACTTACTCAGTTTATTACTCATATTGGCTATTACGATTAGGATAGATTAGAAATGAATACAAATAATGGTGGTTTGCATGATTTGATTTCATGTCACTTACACCACTTATTAGGCAAATAGCCTAAGCTGTAGTTGGGATAAATTTGAAATGAATGCAGGAAATAATGGTCTACCTGATTTGATTAGTGAAATGTTTAACTGGATACCAAAAACAGAAAGAGGAATACAGCTATGTAGTTAATAATTAATTTTACAAAAAGTCGGATGGGGATCCGGCGGTTAATTGTTCTTAATATGGTATATGGATTTCATATCTCAGTACAAAATCACTTAATATCAATCCCCATCGATAATTAACTAACGCGAGTAATTCATCAATGTTTTAAAAATAATAACGTCCTTTTATTAATAAATTTTTATTTGTATTTTCACTAATAATCGTTTTTAGCCTTCTAGTCCAATTAAGCGCGATGAATTGTCAAATTTTGCGCTGATTTGGTTTTCACCTTTGATTGCGACCAGCTTTAAACCATCATCAAAGGTTATTTGATAATCTTTAGCTAGCAAATAGTGTTTTATTGCAGCATAGTGATTCACTTCATAATTGGCAATTAATTGCGGGATTACGCTAGCAATGCGGTGATGAGTGTTGTTTTCTTGATGAATTTGGTTAATATTCTCATTATTAAAAATTAACACAAGTGCACCTTGACCATAATCAGCAACATAATAACCACTTGAATCAAACATACCACTAGCAATAAGTCCAATTAGGTGTAAATTCGCTTCAGAGGATTCAAATTTACGAATTTTAAATAAATCAATATTGTGCTCTTCACCATATTTTTTAAGCTCAAGAGACTGCTGAATAACACCTTGTGGAAGATCAGATTGTTCATTGCCCCAAGCCCAAAGCCAAGTCGCGGTCGAATGCGAAAAGGTTCCCAATAGCTGAAAAGAACAATATAAATCACCGCCAAAAACAATTTGTTGAGCATCCATATCAATTTCCCAAGGCTTATCGTCAATAACACCATCTAAATCGATTTGCTTTTCAAAACCAAGCCCTCCATATTGTTCAATAAGTGATTGGAATGATTGTTTTTCTTGATGTTGTTCAGTTTGGTCGTGTTTTTTACTTTTTGAAAATAATTCTTTCAAGAATTTCATATGTATTGTTTTTAAAATATTTAAAATCCAAAGTTAATAACTTTGCAATGCATACTTCAATTAAAAATAAATTATATTAAAAAATATTTTATTTTTGTACTTAAATATACAAAAAATATGATAGGATATATCAGAATTTCCTTGACATTAGTGGTATCATTTAGTTTATCCTTAAAACTCTGTTCACAATCGCTATCATTTTCTGAATCTCAGATTATTATGTACAAAGAAAATAATCTGATTAAAGCTGTCGAAAAACAGGAAGAAGCTTATCAATTCGATTTTAAATCTTCTAAAGGATTACGTTATCCCCAATTAGATGTATTTGGTGTTGGGATATATAGGGATAAAAGGATTGGGAGCAATTTAAATAATGCAAGGTCAGAAGTTGCTAATATTTTGAATATTTCGGATCCCGAAGAATTGGGTAATTGGGATGTAAGGCTTCTAAAAAGAGATATTTTGTTAGGAGGGGTAAAATTTACTTGGCCGATTTTTACAGGTGGTAAAATTAATGCAGCAATAGAAGCTTCAAAAATAAAAGCTGAAATAGGAAATAAAGAATTAGTAAGTACTAAAAACAAGCTCATTTCAGAATTGGCTCAACGATATTTTCAGGTAAAACTTGCTGAGGAGGCTGTTATAGTAAGAAAGCAAGTATTGGACGCTATGAATAAGCATTTATATAATGCATCAAAAATGGAAGAACAAGGATTGATTGCTCCTGTTGAAAAGCTTCAAGCGGATGTAGCCGTTTCTGAAGCAAATCGTCAATATCTTGCCGCCCAAAAAGACGCTGAATTGACACGACTGGCTTTGGCAAATACTTTAGGAATAGATGGGATAAGTCAAGAATTATCTACTCCTTTCTTTATTGTTCCGTTTTTACAGCCATTAGAATATTATCAGAATTTTGCTATTGATAATTATCCTGAGTTACAGAAACTTCAGCTACAAATTGATTTAGCTAATCAAGGGCTAAAATCCAAGCAATCTACTTATTATCCAACAATATCAGCATTAGGTAATTCAATTTTAGTACATAACAATCCGATAGGCGGAGTGGAAAAAAATAAAAAACCATGGTCTTTAGGAGTGGGTTTGTCTTATAATATTTTTAGCGGTTTTCAACATAAAAATGAGATAAAATCCGCTAAGGCAACTAAAGAGAGTATTGAATTCCAACAAGAGAAAGCGAAAAAAGATATTCGTACAATGATTGAAAAAATATTTCAAGATTTACAAAAGCAGGAAGAGCAGATACAAAATTTGGAGGTTCAGATTGTACAAGCAGAAGAATTAGTAAGAGTTAGAGCAAGAGGTTTTTCTGAAGGAGTACAAACCTCTACGGATGTAGTAGATGCAGAAGTTAATTTATCAGGGATAAAACTACAAAAATTACAGGCCAGTTATGATTATGTAGTTGATTTAGCATCTTTATTAGAATATAGCGGATTAAGTCAAGATTTTATAAAATATACGAATCAATAGTCATTTATATGAAAAGTAAACTTATAAGTTCAATCATAAGTATTATTATAATAGTAGCAATAATAGGACTATCCATATGGTTTATGAATAAACCAGCAAAGGAAACTATTCAAGGACAAGTAGATGCTACTCAAATTAATGTGTCCCCTAAAATAGCTGGAAGATTGGAACAAGTTTTAATAAAAGAAGGAGATATGGTGAAAGAAGGAGATTTATTAGCTGTTCTAAGCACACCTGAATTAGATGCGAAATTAGTACAAGCTGAATCAGCAAAAGCTGCTGCAGAAGCTCAAGATAAGAAAGCGAAGACAGGAACCAGATATGAGCAGATCCAAGGAGCCTTAAACCAATGGCAACAGGCAAAAGCTTCTGCTGAATTAGCAGAAAAAACTTACCAAAGAATGCAGAATTTATACAATGATAAAGTTATTTCTGCACAAAAAAGGGATGAAGCCTATACACAAAGTAAAGCATCTAGAGAGCAAGAAAAAGCAGCTTATGCAAATTATGAAATGGCCTTAAACGGATCTAGAAGTGAAGATAAAGAAGCGGCATCGGCACAAGTAAATCAGGCGCAAGGAGCAATTGAAGAAGTGCTGGCCTATAAAAAAGAAGCAAAAGTTTTGTCTCCCGCAACCGCAGAAGTTTTAAAAATAATTCCTAATAGAGGGGAGGTGGTTAGTGCTGGATATCCTATTGTTAACCTTGTAGATTTAAATGATGTCTGGGTTGTCTTTAATATTAAAGAAAATTTAATGGGAAGCTTTAGTAAAGGAACCACTTTCGAAGCTCAAATTCCTGCTTTAAATAATAAAAAGATCAAATTACAAGTTCGTTATATTGCTGCTCAAGGTGATTTTGCCACATGGAATGCTACCAAGACTCAAGGCGATTTTGATATGAAAACCTTTGAAATTAAAGCCTATCCTACAGAAAAAGTTGAAGGATTGAGACCTGGTATGAGTGCTTTAGTAGATGAAAAATCTTTGAAGAAAAACTAATGCGAAAAGGTTTTTTTCCTATATTTTTAAAAGAATTTCAACGGCTACTGACTAGTCCAAGATTACTGTTTTTGGCGGTTATTCTACCTTGTGGAATATTTCTATATTATGCAAGTTTATTACAACAAGGAGTTCCAAGAAAATTTCCTGTTGTTTTACTGGATCAAGATAAATCTAACACTTCTAGGAAATTAGGAAGAATGTTAAATGCAACTTCTTCATTAAACATTATAACTGAAGTTGAAAATCAGCAAGATGGAGAAAAACTAATTAGGACGGATCAAGCTTTTGCGTTACTTGTCATTCCAGTAAATTTTGAAAAAAATATGTATAGAAACATAAGTTCTCAGTTAGTATGTTTCTACAATAATAATTATTTATTAGCTGGAGGACTCATTAACAAAGCCTTTCAATCTACAGTAGGAACGCTTGCTGCTCAAGCACATATAAACGGATTAACCCAACAGGGTTTAACTCAAAAACAAGCTATAGCAGCGACATCACCTATAAGTACTAAACAGCATATATTATTTAACCCTTATACAAATTATTCTTATTATCTTACTGTTTCACTAATGCCTATGGCTTTGCAGGTTATTATGATAGTAGTATCAATTTATGTATTAGGGTCTGTATTGAAAGAAAGGAAAGGAAGAGAATTATTCGTTGCAAGTAGAGGAAATGTATGGATTTCATTTTGGGCTAAATCATTACCATATACCATTCTATTTTCTATCGTTGGCTTCTTTATGAATAGTTTATTATATTATAAGATAGGAATTACTTTAAGAGGTAATTTTTTTATAGTAAATATTTATTTTATAGTTTTTGTATTAGTTTGCCAGCTATTAGGTTTATTTTACGTTAGCTTTAATAAAGATTTACGTACTGCACTTACGTTAGGTGGCTCTTATTCAGCTATAGCGTTTTCATTTACAGGATATACTTTTCCTAAAGAAGGATTACCAGATGTGATACAATACATAAGTTATACCTTTCCATTTACTTCCTATTTACGTTTTATAATTGATTATGCAATAAGAGGTATAGAAATTGGAAGCTTAAACTTCGGATATATAATAGCTTTTATGGTATTCTGCGCATTAGGATTTATTTCAATGCCTCGTTACAATCGATTATTAAAAAAAGGAGGATATTATGCTTAAAGTTTTGTTAGAATATATATCAGTAATTGGTAAAACATTTCTAAGAGAGATTCGTCTTATATTATCCGATTCCGCTGTAAAATCATCCTATCTTATAAGCCCTATTATTGTTGGATTCTTATATTCCTACATATACTCCCATGAAGTAGTTACAAAAATACCAATTGCTGTGGTTGATCAAGATCAGTCACAAATGACTCATACGTTAACACGTATGTTGAATTCCTCTCAACAGGTAAAAATAAATCATTCAGCTACAAGCTTACTAGAAGCGGAAAATCTTTTTAATTTGGGAAAAGTAAAAGGAATTATTTTATTTCCTAAGGATTTTTCCAGAGATTTACAAAGAGGAGAAGTTCCTTCTATTGCTGTATATTGTGATGCTTCTTATATGCTTTATTATAAACAGTTTTTAACTTCAGTAACGGCTTCCGTTGGAAACTTTAGTGCTCAAATAGAAGTTAATAAACTTATGGCCAGTGGGGCATCTCAAAGACAAGCAGTTGCTTCCCGAAGACCCATAGAAACCATATCTGTACCATTATTCAATATTGGATCAGGATATGCAACATTCGTAATGCCGGTTGTATTTTTAATAGCAATTCAGACATTGCAAATTTCGGCAATGGGTGTATTAGGAGGGACACAAAGAGAAAGAAAATCATTTATTAAATTATATCCTTTTATTAAAAGACCGTTGGGAGCTATTCCTGTATTATTAGGAAGATCAGGAGCATATATGTTAATATCTATGATTCTTATGGTAATACAAGTAGGTTTAGTTATGGGACTTTTTAATTTTCCGCAACGAGGAAATCCTTTTGAGATATTCATTTTTTTAATACCATTTATATTTTCAGTAACATTTTTAGGAATTTTCTTAATGAATTTTTTTAAGCAGAGAGAAGATGCTATCATGGTAGTTACTATTTTTTCTATACCCTCCTTATTTTTATGCGGAGTATCTTGGCCAACATTGGCTTTTCCTGACTGGATAAAAGGTATTTCTTATTTATTCCCGTCTACTCTGGCAGTAAAAGGTTTTTTAGAAATAACACAATTCGGAGCTAGCCTTATTGAAATTAAAGAACTTTGGATGCAAATGTGGCTAACTTGCTTCGTTTATTTTATTCTAGCTGCTTTAACTTTAAAAAGATTAGCTTTTGTTAGTTTAGGAAAATAAAATAAAAATAATATTATTTAGAATATTTTTTTTAGTAAAAGCAAGTAAATATTGCTTTATATGTTTATTTGTTGAAAAAATATTTTATTTAATGAATATAAATATATTTTCAACTTGTGAGTTATATCATATATAATAGAAAAAATTATGTTGATTTATATTATTAGATTTGTATATACAAAAAAAGAAAATTAATTTATTTTAAATTATGGAAGACTTAATAAAATCACTAGAGAAACATGGAATCTCAGGTATTACAGAAATTGTTCACAATCCTACCTATGAACAACTTTATCAAGCTGAAATGGACCCTAAAAATGAGGGATATGAAAAAGGAGAATTGACTACATCGGGAGCCGTAGCAGTTAAAACAGGAGTTTTTACCGGACGTTCGCCTAAAGATAGATATATTGTTAAAGATTCAGTAACCGAAAATACTATATGGTGGGATGGAAAAATTAATGTTCCAACAACGCCACAAATTTTTGATAATCTAAAAGGTTTAGTTGCAAAACAACTTTCCAACAAAAAACTATATGTGGTTGACACATTTTGTGGAACTAATAAAGATACAAGAATGAAAGTTCGTTTTGTTATGGAAGTGGCATGGCAGGCACATTTTGTTACCAATATGTTTATACGTCCATCCCAATACGAACTTGAAAATTATGGAGAACCTGATTTCTTTATTATGAATGGTTCTAAAGTAACCAATCCGAACTGGAAAGAACAAGGACTTAATTCTGAAAACTTTGTTATGTTTAACTTAACACAAAAAGTTCAGATTATAGGAGGAACTTGGTACGGTGGAGAAATGAAAAAAGGAATGTTCTCTATGATGAATTATTATTTACCATTAAAAGGTATGGCTTCTATGCACTGTTCAGCTAATGTAGGTGAAGCAGGAGATGTAGCTATATACTTTGGTCTATCGGGAACAGGAAAAACAACTTTATCAGCAGACCCTAAACGTTATCTGATCGGAGATGATGAGCACGGATGGGATGACAACGGTGTATTTAATTATGAAGGCGGTTGCTATGCAAAAGTTATTGATCTTTCTGAAGAGAAAGAGCCGGATATATGGAGAGCAATTAGAAGAGATGCCTTACTAGAAAACGTAGTTGTAAAATCTAATGGAGAAGTTGATTTTAAAGATAAATCCATCACTGAAAATACACGTGTTTCTTACCCTATTTACTACATTAATAAAATTGTTCTTCCATCAAAAGCAGGGCATGCTAAAAAAATCATTTATTTATCAGCAGATGCCTTTGGAGTACTACCTCCAGTATCAATTTTAGATGAAGAACAAGCACAATATCATTTCTTATGTGGATACACCTCTAAATTAGCAGGAACAGAAAGAGGAATTACAGAACCTCTACCATCATTTTCACCAGCATTTGGAGAAGCATTCCTATCATTACATCCAACTCAATATTCAAAAACTCTGGTATCTAAAATGAAACAGCATGGAGCGAAAGCATATTTAGTAAATACAGGATGGAATGGAACAGGTAAACGTATATCATTAAAAGATACTCGTGCAATTGTAGATGCTATTATAGATGGTTCTATTGAAAAAGCGCAAACCAATAAAATTCCATATCTTAACTTAACTTTCCCAACAAAATTACCTAATGTATCAGATATATTAGATCCTAGAACAACTTATTCAAATGTATCTGAATGGGAAACAAAAGCAAAAGATTTAGCAGCTAAGTACATTGCAAACTTTGAGCAATATACTGATACTGAAGAAGGAAAAAAATTAGTTGCAGCTGGACCTAAATTGTAATTTTAAAAACACTTAATTATAATAAACTTTGAATTCCCTGAATTTTTCAGGGAATTTTTTATATTATGTTATTATATGTTGATTAAGAGATAAATAATTTAATAAATTCTTATTTTAGTAAGATAAATGATTATATGAAATGAAAAAGAATATGAAAATTTTAATGTTAGCCGGAGATTTTGTTGAAGATTACGAAATAATGGTTCCATATCAGTCACTATTATCTTTAGGAGTAGAAGTAGATGTAGTATGTCCGGATAAAAAAGCCGGTGATAGCATAGTAACTGCGATTCACGATTTTGTTGGATTTCAAACTTATCAAGAGTTAAGAGGTCATAATTTTATAATCAATAAAACTTTTTCAGAGATTAATCCTGATGAATACAACGGGCTGTTTATAACAGGCGGAAGAGCTCCCGAATATATCCGTTTAAATGATAAAGTGCTTGATATTACACAATATTTCTTTACACAGCAAAAACCCGTTGCAGCAATCTGTCATGGAATACAGGTTTTAACGGCAGCTGGCGTAATAAAAGGAAGAACAGTTACATGCTATGAAGCAGTGGCGCCCGAAGTAAAATTGGCTGGAGCCATTTATAAAAAAGTGGATGCTACAGATACTGTACTTGATGGTAATCTAGTTACTTCACCTGCATGGCCGGGAAATGCTAAAATTCTTAGAGATTTTTATAAAATGTTAGGCATTATAATTACAAATTAAAACATACATATCATCTCACTAATTGTTTATAATATTTAGAATCTAAAAAAGAATAATACTTTATAACGAAAATGCAATATCTAAAAAATATTGATTTGACATTAAGTTTATAAAAGACAGCTATTACATAAAAGATTAGATTAATATTTCACTACTGAAAAAATGAAAGTTAGAAAAGGAATTCGGTTTATTTCCAAAACATGAGCAAAAAGGAATAAAGTTTGATTTTAGTAATACATCCTAAGTAATTAATTCTCATAAATAGTTTACGAGAAATAGCTTATTTACTTTTTAATAAAATCCCTTTTTAAATTGATATATAATTTAGAATTCTAAATTATCTTGTTATTTTCCTTAGAATAAAAAATAGAGCTAATCGATTATAACACATAATGATACAATTAGAGGATATATAAGATTTTTTTTAATTTATGATATAAAAGAAAACGAAGTGCATTTTGGTTTAAACGATACTTCATTTAAATTATAGAATTAGCGTTTTCGTCGTATATCAAAATAGTTGCAATAGTAAAGTAAATACCCTCTTAAAATAAAATTCAAATATATATGAACCTAATTAAATCTTTTCATAAATTAATAGTTAGGTCTAATTTAAAATAAGCGTATTCAGAAATAATACTTAACCATTAATAACCTCTTCATTAAGTAAACTGTAGTAATTTTCTTAAAAATTCATACCTTTGATTTTCGTATGAAAGATTTATTTGCAGATTTAAACGAAGTTCAAAAACAGGCAGTTAGCACAACCGAAGGACCTCTAATGATTATTGCGGGAGCAGGTTCTGGAAAGACAAGAGTTTTAACGTATAGAATTGCCCATCTTATAGATAAAGGTGTTGACTCTTTTAATATTCTAGCCTTAACCTTTACAAATAAGGCAGCTCGTGAGATGAAAGAGAGGATATCGTCATTAATTGGGGGTACTGAAGCTAAAAATTTATGGATGGGAACTTTTCATTCTGTTTTTGCAAGAATTTTACGTGCAGAAGCAAATAAGTTAGGATTTCCTTCAAACTTTACAATTTATGATCAGCAAGATTGTCTAAATGTAATTAAAAAGATAATCAACGAATTACAGCTTGATACGGATATTTATAAACCTAAACAAGTTTTAGGAAGAATATCAAGTTATAAAAATAATCTGATAACTGTTCGTGCCTACTTTAATAATCCTGAATTAATAGAAGCCGATACAGCTGCTATGCGTCCCAAAATAGGACAGATTTACCAAGCATATGTAGAACGTTGCTTTAAGTCAGGTGCCATGGATTTTGATGATCTGTTGCTTCGTACCAATGAATTGCTTACACGTTTTCCTGAATCATTGGCTAAATATCAAGATCGTTTTCGTTATATTATGGTAGATGAGTATCAAGACACTAATCATTCACAATATTTAATAGTGAAAGCGTTGGCTTCAAGATTCGAAAACATTTGTGTAGTTGGTGATGATGCGCAATCCATTTATGCTTTTCGGGGCGCTAATATCAGGAATATACTTAATTTTAAAAAAGATTACCCGGATGCCCAAATTATCCCTCTTGAACAAAATTACCGATCTACACAAATAATTGTTGAAGCAGCTAATGAAGTAATAGCTAAAAACCGCGACCAATTAGAAAAAAATGTTTGGACACAAAATCCATCAGGAGATAAAATCCCTGTTTATAGAGCACTATCCGATGCCGATGAGGCGAATTATGTAGCTTCAGAGATTTTTTCACTTAAAATGTCACAACAGAAAAAAAATAAAAATTTCGCTATACTTTATCGAACAAATGCACAATCTAGAGCCATTGAAGAAGCATTGCGAAAAAAAAATATATCTTATAAGGTATTCGGAGGACTTTCATTTTATCAAAGAAAAGAAATTAAAGATCTTCTAGCCTACCTAAGAATTTTAGTAAATCCTAAAGATCAAGAAGCTCTGTTAAGAATAATTAATTATCCTGCTCGTGGAATTGGAGATACTACTATTAATAAACTTATTGTTGGAGCCGATCAACAAGGAAAATCTTTAGATGAAATCTTAGAGCAGATAGAGTTTTATGGTAATTCATTAGGCATTAACAAGTCAACAATCGATAAATTAGCCAATTTTTGGACTATGATTAAGAGTTTTCAAGTATTATTGAAAACTGAAGATGTATATGAAGTTGCCATGCGAGTAGCCGTCACTTCCGGATTATTAAAAACTTTGAAAGAAGACGATACCCCTGAAGGAATATCCAGAGTTGAAAACATTCAGGAATTATTAAATAGTTTACAAGGTTTTGTTGATGAACAAAGACAGCTAGATGGAGGTGATCCAAGTTTGAATTTTTTTCTGGAAAATATAGCTTTAGCCTCTGATTTAGATTCGGAAGATGGAGAAGAAGATAAAGTTTCTTTAATGACTATCCATTTAGCAAAAGGATTAGAATTTCCCATTGTTTTCATTGTTGGATTAGAAGAAAATTTGTTTCCTTCTCAAATGTCGTTGAATACTCGACAAGAATTGGAAGAAGAAAGAAGATTATTTTACGTGGCTTTAACAAGAGCAGAAGAAAAAGCCTATTTCACTTACGCTACAACCCGTTTCAGGTGGGGGAAAATAGTTGATGGAGAACCTAGTAGATTTTTAGAAGAAATCAGTGAAAAGCATTTGGAGGTATTAAATATTAATTTTACCAATTCCATTAGAAATAATTCTGGATTAAATTTGGATTTGTTTGAAGATGATTTTGTGCCTCGCTACCCTAAAGGACCTAACCCTAAGTACCAAAAAAACGATGCTCAAGTAAAATCTCCACAAAATTTAAAACCAATTTCGAGTGCAAAATTAACAAATCCGGTTGGCGGATCGATTGCTAATTTAAAAATTGGTGATCATGTATTGCATGATCGTTTTGGTAAGGGAAAAGTTATATCAATTGAAGGTGATCCTGAAAATGCAAAGGCACTTATTAATTTTGAAAATGAAGGGGATAAAAAGCTCTTATTAAAATTTGCTAAGCTAAAAGTGATAGAATAATATTGATCAAACTAATTAGAAATAAATATAATCAAAAAACGACCTATAAAGTCGTTTTTTTTGTTGTTAATATAATAAATTTACTGCCTTAAGTCTTCATTTTTTATTTAATTAAATAAATTTATGGCGTATATACATTTTTCAAAAATATATAATAATAAATTACATTTGAGTAAGAAAATTTGTTTATAATTTTCCATTTATTAACCAATTATAAAAGATATAACTCAAACATTTCGTTAAAAGATTTATTTATCTTAAAAATATACTTTTATGAT
>NZ_JAMBJZ010000037.1:0-18591 GCF_025291155.1 Apibacter sp. | reverse complement strand
AGAAATTTTCCTCATTTTATGTGTATAAGCAGTCCACACGTGATTATTACTTTACGCAATCTTTGAATATTGGTTTTTGCATTTAACTAGTTAAAGCATGATTATAAGGATTACCTAATCTAAGAAACAACAGCTAAAAATAAGTTATTATAGGTTTTGCTTCGTTGCTTTTATTGTTCATATTTTCTTTTGATATTTTAAACAGGAGTAAGCATTTCTGTATTTTTGATGTACTTTTTGTTTTTTATCAAAATATTCGAAATTAGAGTATGTCTTATCTCCAAATAAGACTATGTTGAAAATTTAATCATCTCCATGTTTGTTTAAAGACAGTCAGGTCATTATCCTCTTCATAGGTAAAAGTGATATTTCCCGAAAAGGGAACTATATTGATTCTTTTGTAGGCCAAAGCATGAAGTTTTAAACCAGCAATATCCTTAAGCTGTTATTTTTTTGCTACTTTGCTTTCTCTATTCCGTCTTGCACAAATGATAACAGGCATTGAGTCAATTAACGATATATTAAAATCAAAATCTTGCGTTCTGAATAATGTAATCACTCTCTTAGAAATTATATTTTATGCATTCAATTTGGCGATTAATCTTAGGCTAAATATATAATAGAATAGCAGTAAAGGAAAACAGAAAGAAAGATACTTGTATTTTTGATAAGGAAATACTTCTGATAATACTCTGCAAATAGGCAAATAGTCATTATTTCCTGATTGGTAAAAGATACTATTGTACCTTTAATAGCAATATTTTAGCTCTGAATCATATGAATCACAGGTATATATATAAATTATTTATCAGTTTAAGCTCTTCTTCTTGGGAATCATAATTAAAGAATAGTGTGGTAATATTCCTTTAAACTAATGATTTTTTAGATGATTGACCAAGTGTGTGATGTGTTTATTTTGTTGATAATTAATATTTTGGATAAATAGCGATCTGCGTCAACTACTGATTGGTTTTATTTTATAGTTTTAAATAATTGAAAATATTCTATATTAATTGAAAATATCCTATATTAATTTAGATTGTAATTTGTAAGTTTGTATTTTATATGTTAAAATTAATTATGAAAAAAATTTGTTTATTTATTTATTTTATTATTTTAATTGAAGTTATACTTAAGTTTTTAAATTATTTTAATAATAAAATTCTTATCGTGTCGACTTTTTATATTAATTATCAAGATGGGTTTATTAGAAGAGGATTGTTTGGAAGTATTTTACATTTCTTCTCAAAATATACATTTATAAATCCATTTAAATTTCAAATAATTTTTTTTCTTATTGTAATAGTTGTTTTGTTTTATTTGATTATAAGAGGATTTTATAAACATAAAATCGAATTTTATATATTATTTGGGAGTTTTATGCTTTTGAATGTTATAGCATTTAATATGTTTTTTTTCATAGATATATTTTTCATAGTATTTTTTGTTTTACAAATGTATGTTGTAAACAAGATTGACAATATTAATACTAAACTTATTGTGGTTAACTTAATGAGTATTTTTATGATTCTTAATCACGAAGCATACTTTATCTTTACTTTTTTTCCGATACTCTATTTACTTAATGTAAATAGTTTTAGTGTAGAGAATGTAAGAAAGATAGTTTTATTATCTCCTTCATTTATTGTATTTTTATTAATGGGACTGTATTTTAATGGTCGTGGCGTGGATACAAATGTTATTATTGATAGTTGGAAGGGTTTCGGAGGAGAATATTTAGATCAAATAAGCAAATTATATTGGACATTTAATTCTACTGATGAAGTCGTTATATGGAAAATCTCTATTTTTAAGAATAATCCAATTTACCTTGTAGGTTTTTTTATTAATCTAGTATTAATTTTCTTATGTATGTTGATTTATTTGAATAATAATTTTAAATCAAATTCAAAATATATTTTCACATTTCTATTATTTCAATATTTTGCTATTATCTTAATATCCTTAATAGCAATTGATTATGTTAGGTGGTTCTGGCTTGCCAATATAATAACTATATTCACTTTACTTAATGTAAATTCCAATATGGGTTTTTTAAAACAAATTAATATTAATATTTCTAATAGGATTTGTTATATTAATAGATTCATAATATTATTTATTGGTTTACCATTAGGGGGGAGCTGGTCACCTATTCAATTTATATATACAATGCCGATAAAACATTTTTTTGATTTTGGGAATAGGGTTTTGTCTTTATTCGCTTAGTTGGAATGTTTAGTTAAAATAAGTTCATGATTTATACTTGTTGGTATTTCGTTTTTCTGATGGGTAACATAAATTAATGATTTATGGGAATCACAGAATTCTTCGATAATTCGTAATACGTGAGATTTATTGCCCATGTCTAATCCATGTAAGGGTTCATCGAGAATTACAAGAGATGGATTTTTCACAAAAACGCGTGCTAAGAGTACTAGACGCTGCTCTCCGGTTGATACAGTAAGAAAAGATACGTTTTTTAACTTTTCTATGTGTAAAGCCTCCATCCATTGTATAGATATTTTTTTTTGCTCGTCGTTACATTTTCTGTATAGTCCAATGGTATCAAAAAAGCCTGAGCCAATTACTTCAAGACAGCTTATATTTTTTTGATAATATAGGTGCATTTCCGGAGAAACATAGCCAATATGTTTTTTTATATCCCAGATACTTTCTCCTGTACCTCGTTTTTTATCGAATAAAATTATATCATTGGCATAAGCTTGAGGATTGTCGGCTGCTATTACACTTAATAAAGTAGATTTTCCAGATCCGTTAGGTCCGGATAATAGCCATTTTTCACCTTTTACAACTTTCCAAGATAAATCTTTTAGAATTGTCCTATTTCCATAACGGATGTTTATATGGTTTAATAATAGTGCATTTTTGTAATTGTTTTGATTGTTTTGGTTTTCAAAGTTTGGAAGAAACTTTTTATCATTTAAACTTATAGTGAATAAAGTATTTTGTAATTTTTTGTCGGTTAAAAAATCATTTATACTTAGACTATCTAATATTTCTTTGTTTTTAATAGGTAAGATATGCGTAATAATAGGGGAGATATCATGAAGATCCGAAATAAGAAGTACTATTTGTACATTTTTTAGATTTTTTAGATTTTGAAAAACCTCTTCTAAAACTTGTCTTGCTTGAATATCCAATCCAATAAATGGATTATCCAAAATTAATATTCTGGGTTGGGTAGACAAAGTTTGTATAATTAAAAATTTCCTTAGCTCTCCACTGGAAAGAAGATCTATATTCTTTTCAATTAAATCTTCAATTCTGAATATTTCGATTAAATATTTTATCCATTTTAAGTCAGCATTTTTAAACAAAATATCTTTTACTTTTGGTGTATCGTCATTTAATCCGATATTCCATCTTTGTTGATAATAACTATCTTGAGTTTTGGTAAATGAATAAATATTTCGAAAAGCGACCACTTTAATGTAATTACTTAAGCAAGTCTTTTTTTCTTTATAAATAATCTTTCCTTCTTTTAAAGCATATTTTCCGAATAAAATATCGATAAGTAGGGATTTGCCTGATCCGTTGGGACCAATAATTGCCCAATGTTGCGAGGAGTTAATTTTCCAGTTGATTGGTTGGGAGAATCTTACAGTTTCATTTTGCGGAATTATATTTTCTAATTTTAGTAATGTATCCATTTTTATTGTTTAAAAATTTGTGAAAACTAAATGTAATAAAATTTAAACACTTCTTTTTTTCAATACTATTTATATGTAATAACTAGTAACTAAAAAAAATATGATTAGTGTCAAATGTAAAACTTTGATAATAAATTTGTTTACAAGGATAGGAAGAATGTTTTACAAAACCTTATCTTTGTATAAAGATATAGAAAATATGAAATAATGCCTTTTTTAGATAAATATAAATTAATTGTTACAGATGCCATTGAGAACTATAAGCTAACTAATTCTCCTCACCAATTATACGATCCTATCAATTATATTTTAGCATTGGGAGGGAAGCATCTACGCCCTATCATATTATTAATGTCTTGTGATCTATTTGATGGAGATATTGAAAGGGCGATAAAGCCTGCTTTAGGAATAGAATATTTTCACAATTTTTCCTTAATGCATGACGATATTATGGATAAAGCCTCTTTACGTAGAGGTAAAAAAACAGTTCACGTAAAGTATGATGAGAATACCGCCATACTTTCAGGTGACGCTTTATTGGTAAAATCATTTCAAATGTATGAAGACCTTGATTCTCACTTATTTAAAAAATGTTTTGCCCTATTTTCTCAAACGGCACTAGAAGTTTGTGAAGGACAGCAATATGATATGAATTTTGAAAAACAGCAAGAGGTATCTTATGATGAGTATATCGATATGATAACTAAAAAGACCGCTGTTCTGTGTGCTTGCGCATTGGAGATGGGAGCTTTATTGGCTGAAGCTGGGGTTGAAGATTCGAAAAATATGTATGAATTTGGTCGTCATTTAGGAATTGCATTTCAGTTAATGGATGATTATTTAGATGTATTTGGAAAACAAGAAACTATAGGTAAAAAACATGCCGGCGATATTGATGAAAATAAAAAAACTATTTTATACATATTAGCCAAACAAAAGGCTAATGAAAATCAAAAAAGAAAATTAAATCATTGGTATGCTGTTATAGAAGCAAGTCAGGATAAGACCAACGAAGTTTTGACTATTTTTAAAGAATTGGATGTTGCTACCTCTTGTATGGAATTAATAAAACACTATTCTGATCAGGCAAAAAATTATTTAGAAATGGTTAAGGCAGATACAAATAAGAAAAAGATGTTTTATGAATTAATAGATTATTTATTAGTGAGGGATAATTAGTACGTATGATATTTAGAACAGAATTGCCATATAATCCTAATAATTCGATTAAGATTGATTACAAAAGTAAAATATTTACTATAGGTTCTTGTTTTGCTACTGAAATTTCCAATAAGCTTTCAGAATATAAGTTTTCGGTGATGCATAACCCTTTTGGAGTTATATTTCATCCCTTAGCCATAGAAAACGCAATCATGAGGATTTTTTCTCAAGAAGAATATCAGGCTTCAGAGCTGTTTAAATACGAAGAATTATATTTAAGTTGGGATCATCATTCCTCTTTTAGTGATATATCTAAAGAGAAGGTTCTAAATACTATTAATCAAAATATACATCAAGCCAACAGTTTTCTACAAGAAACAGACATGGTTATAATTACTCTTGGAACCTCATTTGTATATAAATTAACTCAATTTGATATAATAGTTGCCAATTGTCATAAAATACCAAATTCAAATTTTTCTAAAATATTATTAGCAGAGCATCAAATAAAAACTTCTCTTAAAAATATTATAGAAATGTTGACAGAAATGGGTAAAAAAGAAATGAAAATTTTTTTTACCTTAAGTCCTGTAAGACATATAAAAGATGGAATTATTGAAAATAATAAGAGTAAGTCAAAATTATTATGTGCTATTCATTCAGTAGTTGAATCGTACGATAATTGTGAATATTTTCCTTCCTATGAATTTATGATGGACGACTTAAGAGATTATCGCTTTTATAAGGAAGATATGATTCATCCGAACGACCTAGCTATTAAATATATTTGGGAAAAATTTAAGACAGCTCATATATCATCTAAAGATTACACTACTATGCAAATGGTAAAAAAAGTAAATACTTCTTTACAACATAAAATTCAAAATAAACATACGATAGCTTATAAGAAGTTTTTGTATAGTATTTTAAAACATATTAAAGATTTGGAGCCGTTTCTGCCCCCTATGGCTTTTAAAGAAGAATTTCAGGAATTAAGAAATAGAATGAATGAATCTTATTAAATCCTAGTAATAATTTTATAACATTAAAAAGATAAAAGGAATGATACTAATAGACACCCATACTCATATATATTCTGAAAAGTTTGATCATGACAGGGATAAAGTTATCCAAAGAGCTATGGATATAGGAGTGCAACGTTTTTACCTTCCATCTATAAATTCTTCATATTATAATAAAATGGAAGATCTTAAAAATAAATATCCTGAAAATATGTTTTTAATGATCGGCCTTCATCCATGCGATGTGAAATCAGAAACATACGAACACGAATTAGCTTTTGTAGAAAATAAGTTATTGGAAGAAAAATTTGCAGCTGTTGGAGAAATCGGTTTAGATCTATATTGGGATACTACTACATTGGAATTGCAAAAATATGCTTTTATTAAACAAATAAATTTAGCTAAGAAATTTAAGCTGCCTATAATAATTCATATAAGAGATGCTTTTAAAGAAGCATTGGAAATTCTTGAAAAAGAGAAGGATTCGGATTTATATGGGATAGTACATTGTTTTAGTGGAAACTTAGAGCAAGCAAAACAATTTATAGATTTGGGGTTTTATTTAGGTATAGGTGGAGTAGTTACTTTTAAGAATGGAAAAATTGATAAATTTTTGAAAGAAATTCCTCTAGAAAATATAGTTTTGGAAACTGATTCCCCTTATTTAGCACCTACACCGTTTCGAGGAAAAAGAAATGAATCATCGTATTTAAAAGTAATTGCAGATAAAATTTCAGATATCTATGAGCTCATGCCTGATGAAGTAGGTAAAATTACTTCAGAAAATGCAAGAAGAATTTTTAATCTATAAAATAAAATTTAAGATGAAATAATATCATATAGTATTATTCATAATATTTAAATATAACGGTTATGCAAAGAAATATGCTCTTTGATTCTTTGAAATTCGGTTTAATATATTTAATGGTTTTTGGTCATACTTTACAATATAATTCCGGAAGTATTAAAGATGCTATTTATGGGTTTATATATTCATTTCATATGCCTTTATTTATATTTGTTTCCGGATATTTTTCAAAAAATATAAATTTGGGAAAATATAAAAAATCATTTATATCACTTATAATTACGTTTACAATATTCCAATTTATTTATTCTTTTCCCTTATTGTTTTTAGATTTTAAAGAATGGCTTATCTTTTTCGCTAAACCTAAAGGATGGTATATTATCGGATTATTAGTATGGCGTCTTCTATTCCTTTTAGCTAAAGATAAATTTTCTAAATACAGTTTGCTAAGTTTGTCTTTTATTTTTCCTCTTTGTATAGGATTCTTCGATTATGAAATACCTTTGTTCAGAATATTTACTTTTTTTCCCTATTTTCTTTTAGGTGCTTATTGTAGAGAATCAACAATTTTTAAAATAAGAGATATAAATAAAATTTATACAATAGGTTTCTTAATTATATTCTTTATTTGCATGTATTTCTTTGTTAATAGAGAATTCATAGTCTCTCTTTTTGGAGAAGCCCCTTATATTGAACAAGATTCTTCCAGGATTACAGGACTCTTATATAGGATTTTAGCGTATTTTTTAGCAATAGTAGTTTCTATTGGAGTTATCAATTTAGTTCCTGATACCATTGGCAAGTATGGTTCGAAAACGTTAGAAATATATTTGATGCATCACATTTTTTTATATTTATTATATGTGGCATTGTTTCCTTTTTTACATTTTCATCCTGGCATAGTATCAAATTTTGGTATTTCCGCACTCATTATTATATTGTGTCTATATTTAAGTATGTTTAAAGTTGTTAAAATCATTATGGCTCCATTAGACTATTTGAATAAAATAAAATAACAGTAATAAAAAATTAAAGTAAAAAGCCTGTTTTGAACAAGTTTTTATAGATCAGTATTAAAAGACTATTAAAATAGAAATAAAAAAAATCCGGTCTAGACCGGATTTCATATTTTTACATAAATCGTTATATTTATGCCTGAGCTTCACTACTAGGTTGTATGGAAACATAGGAACGATTATTTTGTTTTTTTCTAAAAACTACTATTCCATCTGTTAGAGCAAACAAAGTATGATCTTTACCCATTCCAACATTATCACCTGGGTGATGAGTTGTTCCTCTTTGTCTAACTAAGATGTTACCTGCTTTGGCGTCTTGACCACCGAAAATCTTTACTCCTAATCTTTTGGAATGTGATTCTCTACCGTTTTTGGAGCTACCAACTCCTTTCTTGTGTGCCATGCTTTAATTTCTTTATTAAATTAATCTTCTGCTTTTGCTTCTGTTTCTTTTTTAGGAGCTGCTTTTTTTGCCGCTTTTTTAGGTGCTTCCAACCCGCCAATAGATACAATTTGTATTTGAGTAAATTGTTGTCTATGACCGTTTTTCACTTTATATCCTTTTCTTCTTTTCTTTTTAAAGACAATTACTTTGTCTCCTTTTACTTGATCTAAGACTTTAGCGACTACTGTCACTCCATTAATAACTGGGGCGCCAACTGTTACAGAACCGTTATCGGTAAGCAATACTTTGTCGAAAGTTACTTCGTCATCAATATTAGCTTTCAAACGGTTTACGAACAATTTTTGGTCTTGCTCAACTTTGTATTGAAGCCCTGCTATCTCTACAATTGCGTACATAAAATATTCGTTTTTGGTTTGCAAATATAGTGAATTTTTTAATATCGAAAATGTATTCTTATTGTAAAATATAAAAAGATAAAAAATGAGAAACATATTAATAAAAGAAAAATTACAATGTTTACCTTTGTATTATATACAAATTTATACGCATATTTTACATGACAAAAAAAGCATTAAGAATAGTCTATATGGGAACTCCGGAGTTTGCAGTAGCTCCATTAGAAGAAATTATAAAGTCCGGATATGAAGTGGTAGGAGTAGTAACAACCCCGGATAAGCCAGCTGGAAGAGGACAAAAAATAGCAGAATCCTCTGTTAAAAAATATGCATTGAGTCATGATTTACCTCTATTTCAACCGGTAAAAATGAAAGATCCTGAATTTGTAAGCCAACTTCAAAAGCTGAATCCCGATGTAATAGTAATTGTTGCTTTTCGTTTGTTACCTAAAGAAGTGTGGTCCCTACCTAAACTAGGAACTTTTAATTTGCATGCTTCTTTATTGCCTCAGTACAGAGGAGCATCACCTATAAATTTTGCTATAATTAATGGGGATAAAGTGTCTGGAGTAACAACATTTTTTATAGATGATAAGATTGATACCGGTGAAATTTTATTACAGGCCAAAACTGAAATTAATGATTCTGATGATGCAGGAATTCTACATGATAAATTGAAAATACTTGGAAAACACTTAGTAGTAAAAACCTTAGATGGATTAGCAGAAGGGATTTTAAAACCTCAAAAACAAATTCTTAAAGAAGATGTAGAATACAAATATGCTCCTAAAATATTTAAAAATGATTGTCAAATACGGTGGGAAGAACCTTTAGAAAAAATACATAATTTAATAAGAGGCTTAAGTCCTTATCCTACTGCTTTTACTCATTTACTAATTAATGGAGAATCAAAAATTTTAAAAATATATAAAGGACATTATAAAATTGAAAAGCATATCTTAGAAATTGGAACTGTAATTATAGAAGGGAAAAAGATACTTAAAATCGCAGCATCTGATGGGTTCTATTTTTTAAATGAAGTGCAGTTAGAAGGAAAGAAAAGAATGAGGATTTCAGATTTTATCAATGGACTAACAATAAAACATAATTTAAAAGTTAACTAAGTTATTATATGGATTATAGTAAGTTAAAATTAGTGGTAACAGATATGGATGGCACCTTGCTTCATTCAGACCATACATTAAATAAGGAGTTCTTTACAATTTATGAAAAGCTGAAAAGATTGGATATAAAATTTGCTGTAGCTAGTGGAAGACAATATTACAGTCTTTTAGGTGATTTTGAAAGTATTAAAGATGAAATATATTTCATTGCGGAAAATGGAGGGAATGTGGTACATGATGAAAAACAATTATTTGTTCATAAACTTGATCAAGAGGTAATTAATGAAGTAGCACAATTAATTTTACCCTTACCGGATACACAGATGCTTTTATGTGGGGTAAACAGTGCATACATTGAAGAAGGTCATTATGAATTTGAAAAGCAAATAGCTCCCTATTATCCTAAAAGAAAAATTATTGCGGATTTTCAAAAAAAACTTAATGATCAGATTGTAAAAATTGCCATATATAATTCTGATAGTTCCGAAGAAAATATTTTACCACTTGTTGAACATCTCAGTGAAAATTATCAAGTAGTAATATCGGGGAAAAATTGGTTGGATATATCTGTTAACAATGCCAATAAGGGGTTTGCATTAAAAGAAATTCAAGAAATATTAAAAATATCTAAAGATGAAACTATGGCTTTTGGGGATTATTTAAATGATTTAGGTATGTTTAATGAAAGTTATTTTAGTTATGCAATGAAAAATGCTCATCCCAAATTGAAAGAAATCGCAAAATTTGAAGCAGACACTAATGATGAAGATGGGGTATTAAAGGTATTAAAGGAAGTGATTGCGCAAAGAGGATTATAAATAACTAAAGATTGCACGTTATTTATTGGTATTTTATATAAATACTGTTATAATTAATAATAATTATAATTGGTGAAAAAATAAAAATATTACCTAAATATAATTAAAATAAAGGAAATTTTCCTATATCGTGTTAATAAGGATACTGTTTAAAGATTAGGATTATACTCAATTATTTTTTTTAAGAATTTAAATAAAAACAAAATGAAAAGAAAAATATTTACCTTATTAATAATTGTTTCGTACATAGTAAAAGCAGCTAATTTAGAAGTTGGATACACTGCAGTTTCAAATACTATTTTGGAACAAGAACCAACGTTAGAATCAGTTCTTCATAACTATTATATTGCTGTAGCCGGAAGTAAAGAAAAATTAGAACAGCTTACTTCCTTAGTTTCTAAAGGGGAAATGTCTATTAAGGATGTTCCTAATAAAGTGAGTTTTGAAATTAAATACAAAACACCTAATAAGTATATATCTAAATTTTTATTTATGGGAAAAACCACGATAACTGGTTTTGATGGAAAAAACCTATTTTACAATATGAGTGCTGTTGACTATGAAGATCAATTAAGAGAAAGACTACTACCATTAAAAGGAATATCAGAGTTATATTATACCTCTGACAATGCCGTATTTGATGGTAAGGAAATGTTAGCTGGTAAGGAAGTTTATAAGATAATAGTTACAGATAATTTTGTAAAACACGTTGTTTATTTCGATCTTAAAACAGGTTTCAAAGTAAAGGAGGATATAATAGAGTGTATTGAAGTGAATGAAGTAGTGAATGAAGTAGTGATGACAAAAGAGTATTCAGATTATAAAAATTTTAATGGATATAAATTACCCACTAAGATTACCACAAATATTATCCGAAAAACAGATACGAAAACCTATACTTTTCCTGAAATTCAAGAAACCATTACTAAGTATAAAATAAATCCTAAATTAAACGATTCAGAATTCAAACTTTAATTTTAAATAAAAGGCCTTTTATTATAATATTAGTTAAATTAATCATTAGTTTTCTTTTTATATTGCGGTGGCATGACAGTTTCATTGCCATCTCGCTCTGCATAAAAATGTGGAGACAAAATTTCAATTCCTTCTTCATGGAACCTATCAATAATATTTTTATGAAGATTTGAATAAACTTTAGGCATAGCCAAATCGCAATCTGTGTAAGCATTAATTTGATAGCAGCAATAAAAATCTTCCAATTCTTTAATTAAAACAAAGGGAGAAGGATTTTTCATTACCCCCTCAGTATTTGTTGCAGCTTCAATAAGTAAATCCTCCACTTTTTTTCGAGGAATATCATAACCTACTGTAATATCTGAATAAATGATAATTCCATAGTTTCTTGCTGAAGTGCTATAATTGACTGTTTGAGAGGAAAGTATAAATGAATTAGGTATTGTAATTAATTCATTTTTAGATGTTCTGATACGTGTTACAAAAGGCGTTTTTTCAACTACATTTCCAACCGTATCATTTAATTTAATTTGATCTCCTATTTTAAAGGCACGCATATAGGTGATAACTAATCCGGACATTAAATTTCCAATTACAGTAGTTGAACCTAAAGATATGATAAGTCCAATAAACACAGATATTCCTTGAAAGGCGGGAGAATTGGAATTAGGAAGTAGAGGCCATATCATTATAAACATAAAAGAATAAAGTAAAAAGCGAAGGATATTGAAGGTTGAGTAAGCCCAATCCGAATAAAAGCCTTTTATTTTAATTCTTTCTTCGAATATTTCTCCTGCAAAATATTTTAAGATTTTAATAATATATTTGAAAATAAGGTATATAAAAATAATTTTTACAAGATTTGGTATGTAATGTATAATTGTATTTCCCATGTCTTTGGCCATGTTGCTCACAAAATTGAAAATATAATACACATATTTTTCTGTTTCAGGAAAAATTGAAAAAATAATAAATAAAGATATAATTAATTGGATAATGATAAATGAATATTTAATTACCTTCGTTACGGAAACCAATAACACTTCCTGTCGATCATTTGTTAGGAATTTATTAGCTTTGAATTTTTCATTAATTAATTTTTTTAAATAATTTTTAATTTTATTAAATAATTTTTGAGTAAAATAAATAGCAATTATTTGAATAATAATAACTAAAAATAAAATTAAGAATGATTTAATTTTTTGCTGAAGTCCGTATTTTGAATGGAGTTCAGAAATTTTTTTAGAAATAATTGAGGTATACTTTTTAGCAAGATCTTGTCGAGATAAATTTTGCCATAATCCATCCTGATCCGACAAAGTAATTATAACTTTATCACCTGACATTATATCGGTTACATATTCGGTTTCATAGGTATAAATAGAGTCTGGTTTAAGTTTTAATTTTTTTCCTTCTGCTAGTATTACTTCCTGTACTTTACTTGCGCGGTCAGCAGGCATAACTCCCCCTCTTCTTGCATATAGATAAAATAATGTATCTCTATCGATAACAACAGGAAATCCTTTGGTAGTTGCTCGTAGTGAATCTATTCGCTTTTTCTGTAATGCTTTTTTTAAGGAATCCGTTTTACCCATATTTTTCTTTTCAGTGAGTAGGGCAATTTGACTCAATTTTAATTCTTGGACTTGCATTTTTAATTCCTGAATTTTAAGAGAGTCTCTTTTTCCTTGAGATAGGAGAGTGTCTTCGCATTCACTGTTATTTTCACTAGTATTTTGAGCGTAGGCACCCAAAGTTGTAGTTAAATAGAGCAGTATTAAGAAGAATATATTTTGATTTGTTTTTTTCATCATATGTGAATTTATACTTCATTAAGTGTAAGTAATTATTATTTAATGAACATGTGTGATATAAAATAAAAAGATTTAATATTTTAGAGTTTTATTCTATGTAAATAGGATAAAATTATTTAATTGTTTGTATTTTTATTTTATAACAAATAAACTAATAAAATTTTAAAATAAAAAAAATATTTATAGATAAAAGAATCACATTCATAAATACTACCCCAAATAAGTTATGTGTATTATTTAAACTTTTACAACCAGTTTTCATTAAGTAATTCGGCTAAATCTTTAACATATATTTCAGAGCTTTTATTTTTAGTCTGTATCCCATCTGCGAGCATGGTATTGCAGAATGGGCATCCTGTAGCAATAATATCGGGATTAAGTTGTAAGGCCTCTTCTGTTCTCTCAATATTAATATCTTTAGAACCTCGTTCAGGTTCTTTAAACATTTGCGCACCTCCGGCACCACAGCAAAAGCCATTTTGTTTACAACGTTTCATTTCTAATAAATTTGCTTCAAGTTGGGCTAATAATTTTCGCGGAGCTTCATACTCATCATTGGCCCTTCCTAAATAACAAGGATCATGAAAAGTTATTTTCTTCCCCTTAAAGATTCCTCCTTTTACTTTTATTTTACCTTCATTTAGTAAAGATTGTAAAAATTGTGTATGATGTAACACTTCATAATTACCTCCTAATTGTGGATATTCATTCTTTAAAGTATTAAAACAATGAGGACAGGCAGTCACTATTTTTTTTATTTGATAAGAATTTAAAATTTCTATATTCATCATTGCCTGCATTTGAAAAAGAAACTCGTTACCTGCTCTTTTTGCAGGATCCCCTGTACAACCTTCTTCCTGACCTAATATGGCGAATTCCACGTTAGCTTTTTGCAGTAAAGAAGCGAAAGATCTCGTTATTTTTTTAGCTCTTTCATCAAAACTACCGGCACATCCCACCCAAAATAATATTTCCGGGGATTTGCCTTCTTCCTTAAATTCCGCCATTGTTTTTATGGGTCGTTCCATGATGTGGTTTATTTTCTAAAAATAAATAAAAAAATTACTCTTTAGTCCAATTTGCTCTATCACTTTGACTAAATTGCCAAGGTGCATTATTATTTTCTATATTATTCATTATAATATTCAATTCATTAGGTGCATCCGTTTTTTCCATAACTAAATATCTTCTCATATCAATAATAATGGAAAGAGGATCAATGAGAAGCGGACAAGCTTCTACACAGGCATTACAAGTAGTACAGGCCCAAAGTTCTTCTGTAGAGATATAGTCTCCTAAAAGTTGTTTACCGTCCTCCAAAAAATGTCCGTTTTTATCAATGTTTCTTCCTATTTCATCTATACGATCACGTACATCCATCATAATTTTCCTAGGAGAAAGTTTTTTTCCGGTTAAATTTGCCGGACAATTTGAAGTGCACCGTCCACATTCAGTACATGTATAAGCATTTAACAATTGAACCCATGATAAATCTGTTGCATCACTAACTCCAAATTTTTCTGGAATGGTATCATCCGCTTCAGCACTGTATGGATCCGTATTCGGGGCTATTAATAATTTTACTTCTTTAGATACGGATTCCAGATTATTCAACTGTCCTTTTTTATGAAGGGAAGCAAAATAAGTATTGGGAAAAGCCAATATAATATGCAAATGTTTTGAAAAATAAAGATAGTTTAAAAAAAATAATACTCCTATATAATGAAACCACCAAGTGGATTTTTGCCATATGAATAAGCTTTCTTTAGAAAAGGAAGAAAATAATTGCTCAAAAATATAAGTACTTATCGGGAAAAATCCACAAGAGTACTCGATTCCCATTCTTTGAAGGGTTGAATCGGATGCATTCATAATAAGTAATGAAAGCATCATTAAAAATTCTATAGCTAAAATGAGGTTTCCGTCCATATGCGGCCAACCTAGTAAATCTTTAGAATTAAGTCTAGAAACTTTAGTTATGTTTCTTCGTATAAAGAAAATGGTAACTGCAATTAATACTAAAAAAGATAATATATCTACCGTACCGGTTACAAAATTGTAAAAAGAGGCAGGTAATATTTTTCCGAAATATCTATGCGTACCTAATATTCCGTCTGCAAATATTTCAATTAATTCAATATTTATAATAATAAAGCCAGAATATACTATAATGTGTAAAAGTCCGGATATAGGACGAATCATCATTTTTCCTTGCCCTATGGCTATTCTTAAAACTAAGAGCCACCTTTGAGCAATATGATCTGAACGATTTTCAGATTTGCCTAATAGAATATTTCTTTTTATTTTAAGAATATTACGAATGAACAATCCAATTCCAACAAAAGCAAGAAGTAAGAATATGATGTTCTGTACGTAATCCATAATTAGCTTATTAACGGATCTTCAAACCCATAACAGAATTTATTGTTAGTTGATCGGCTCTTCTTTTTTTTTGGTTTTATCTTTTCCCCCAAAGATTGAAAAATGTACATATCTTTTTGGATGGGTTTTTAAATCATCCAATAAAACGCTCAAATTTTTAGAAGCTTGAGTTAAATTTGAATATAATCCGGGATCATTCATAAGTTTCCCCATGGTACCTTCTCCAGAATTAATTTTACTTGATATATCATTAAGATTACTTAAAGTGGATTCCAGCTTCTTAACAGCAACATCCAAATCAGTTTTGTTAAGCTTATCGGCCATCATTCCATATTTTTCAACAGTTGAATTAGTAGTAACCAACATCTTGTTCGTATTGTCTATAGCCGTAGTAATTTTAGATGAATTAGTGGCGAGCAATTGATTTGCACCTTTACCTAATTTATTGAATTCAGCTATAGCATTGTTTAAATTAGCTAAAGAAGCTTCTATGTTTTGTCTGTTTTTTTCATTAAGAAGCTTATTAGTAGAGGCCAAGGTAGAGTCTAACCGCATCAATACTGTATTCGCATTGTCACTGATAGGTTTTATCTTTTCTTCAGCGAGATCCATTAAACCGGGAACTAAACTTCCTTTTAGGGTATCACCTGATTTCGCAATTTCTGCTTGATCTTCTGCCAGCACTAAGTTAATTTCTGCTCCATTCATAAAGCTAGTAACAATTTGAGCAACAGAATTTTTAGAAAATTTATAATCTTTGTCTACATTTATGGATACAATGAAACTAATATTTTTTGTTTTGGTTGGGACCGGGGTAATAGATTCGACCATACCTACCTTCAATCCGTTTATATTTACATTTTTGGATTTTGATAAACCTTCAACTTTATTATACTTTATATAATAGGTATTTTGGTTAGTAAAAATGTTTTGTGCTTTTAAAAATTTAAATAACCACCAAAAAGCTATTAAGGTTACAATTATTATTATACCTGCTATAAATTCCTTTCTTGCTTTCACTTTTATATTTTAGAATAACTTTTGACAAATATAAACAATTAATAAAAAAACCATTGTTTTTTTTAAATGAAGATAAATAAAAGAGATAGAAGCAAAAGTTCTCAATGGTTTTTAGGGTTTATGTTATTATAATTTTTCAATTTTAATAAATTGATACTTAATCGTGTAAGTAAATTGATTATGAAAATAGTTTAAAAATTGAAAAAAAAGTTTGCAGAAAAGAAAAATCAATTCTATATTTGCAAACCAAATTACAAGAGAGACGTTAATTGAAGCGCGAAAATAGCTCAGCTGGTAGAGCACGACCTTGCCAAGGTCGGGGTCGCGGGTTCGAGTCCCGTTTTTCGCTCAGGTTTGATAATTAAAATTTAATAATACTAAGCCCCGGTGGTGGAATTGGTAGACACGCAGGACTTAAAATCCTGTGGCCATTAGGCTGTACGGGTTCAAGTCCCGTCTGGGGTACGTTTTTAAAGGCTTAAACATTTGACTGTAAATGATTTAAGCCTTTTTCTTTTTACAATACGCCGACATCAAGCCGAAAAATGAAGTAAAAAGTATTTTTTAGTAAAATTTGTTTGATGTCTTAATTAAAATAATCCCCCAATTATAAAACATAAAAAAGCACCTTAAAAATTTAAAGCGCTTTTATAAATTATTTAAAGGTTGTTTAAACGCTATTTAATTAATATTTAAAGAACTGTCTAAAAATTCAAAGGGTGCATAATCTAACAACTCTCTTTGTATCTCTAGTAAATTAGTTACATCCTCAGGATTTGTGGTTATTAACATATTTTCATCTTTTAAACACAATATGTTTATACAAATATTTAAAATTGAAGTTTGTAACCTGTATAAGTGCCAATAATTACAAATTTCAAACTCTATAAACTTTTTACTTGTTTTGGAGTTTGTTTTAATCTTTTCTAAATAACAAGGGGGAATACTGTTTTTTGTTGCATTTTTTTGCATAATGTTTTTACTTTAGGAAATATAAACCCGTATAAATTAGGTGTCCTAGCGGTAAAAAATATCGCTTGCAGTCCTTTCGGGTATTGCCACCATGTTATACGGGAAATTTTTTTACTAGTTTTCAAAATGTTTTTACTTTAGAAGTTGTAAAAAGTAATAAAAAGCAAAATTTCTTTTGTTATAATGTTATGTTTTTTATTAAACTTAGTTATTTAAGGTTTTCAAAAAATTTGTTGAAAACCTATTAAAGATTGTTTTTGTTTGCTCCACAAAATAGGTAAGTAATTGAAGTAAACTTTTGATTCACTAAATTTGGTGAATCAAAAAAAGGTTGTTTTACATTCAACGAAATAATTACGGGTAATAATGTATTTTTTGATATTATTTTCACTTATTGGCTTACCTTTATATAATTGTTTTGACAACTTTGTCAAATCGTCGTACTATTTAGTAAATTGAGTAGTTCAAGAAAATTATTGAGTTACACGTTTGACAATTTAGTCAAACGAGAAAAATAATTTGCTTAATAATTTCGTTAAGCAAAAGTATTCACGATTGATAAAGTTCTCAGATATAAAAACAAACCATTCTATAATGTTGTTGAGCGGTGTAATTACTTTATTAAAGAAATAAAATTTATTATTTCACTAAATTGTGAAACCTGAAAAATACCGTACAACAAACTTGGCGAGTGGGGCTTTTTTAACCCTTTTTCACAAACTTATGAAAAAACTATTTTAATATCCCCGTTTTAATAGCCTCTTGTAATTCTGCAATGCTTAAGTCTTTTAATATAGGGAATTTTTTGTTATTTAATAAGTTGAAAACAGATATAAAGGGAGCAAAAAGATTTTTCATAAATCCCTCTTCATATTCTAAATAAAACCTATCACTAAAATTAAAATCTTCACTAAAAGCAATATTAAATTCTTTTGTGAAATGAAGCAAAAAGTCTTCGGCATCTTCTCCCTCTAAGCCAAAGTCTTTATATAATTTCATATCAG